>JAFZRW010000069.1 GCA_017619685.1 Schwartzia sp. (in: firmicutes) | reverse complement strand
TAGGTTACGTTCGCGTTGTCGTTGATCTGGTCAATGCTCTGATCCAGTTCCTTCTGGATCTGCTGGCGGTCGGAGTCGGTGTTCGTATCGTTCGCCGCGTTGATGACCTTCTCTTTCAAAGTCTTCAGAATGTCGACCGTGCTCTGGACCGCACCCTCCGCGACTTTCATCATCGCGTTGCCGTTCTGGGTGTTCTTGTTGTCCTGATCCAGCGAACGAATCTGTACGCGCATACGCTCGGAAATCGCATAGCCCGAAGCGTCGTCAGCCGCGCTGTTGATGCGCATGCCGCTCGAGACTTTCTTCAGGCTGTTCGAAAGAGCGCTGTGGTTCTTGTTCAGCGTGTTCAGAGTGTTGATCGCCGACATATTGTTTTTTACTACCATACCTGCCATGATGTTTTCCTCCTTGATCTTTCTTTTTATTCATCCCTGGGGAAATCCCTTCCCCTCCGCAAAAACAACCTGCTGAACGAACCCGCCGTTTGCCCTGGCGCCTTTAGGTCACCCGACGCATTCCGCACGTTGCATTTTGTTCTTACAACTACTTTATCGTATTTTTTCCTAAAAATCTTAACCCTTTTTGTAAAAATATTTTTCAAACGACAAAAAATCTGCCGGAACGGCTGGCGCTGACGGCAGATTTCCAATCTTTCTTTTATTTTTTACACGCAACGGTAAAAAACATGACCTTTTTTCGACGTCTTGAATATGTAGCGGTCGGGAAACGCTTCGATGAGCTGGGGAAGTTTGTGATAGCCATAAGATCGCACGTCGAAGTCCGGACGCGCACGCTTGATATAACTGCCCGCCGCGCCGATATTGACGTAACCCTCGGCGTCCTGATATTTGTCCCAGGCAAGCCTGAGCAGCGCGTGAACTTTTTTCATCGCGTTCTTGCCCGGCTGGCGAAGCTTATCGTCGCCGCCTTTCTGCGGCTGCTTCTGTCCGCCGCCTTTCTGAGCGTCTTCCGGTTTCGCCGCGGCTTTCTCTTTGTCCGGAGCACCCTCGTCCGGCTCTTCGTTCAGATTTTCGAGGTAAATGAAATCGTCGCAGCTATTTCGGAACGACTCCGGCGTTTTCGTCTCGCCGACGCCGATGACATAGACGCCGGACTCGTGCAGGTCCAATGCCAGCGGCGTATAGTCGCTGTCGCTGGCGACGATGACAAAGGCGTCGTAAATGCCGCGATAAAGAAGGTGCATCGCATCGATGACCAACGCGATGTCAGTAGCGTTCTTCCCCGCCACATAGTCGAACTGCTGCTCTGCTTTGATGGCGAGGCGTTTAAGTTCCGCCTCCCAGTTTTTCAAAGCTTCCTTTTTCCAGTTGCCGTAAGCGCGCTTGACGATGATGCGCCCGTGCAGCGACACTTCCTCGATCACGGCTTCAAGCTTCGAGAGCTGCGTATTGTCCGCATCGATCAGGAGTACCATTTTTTGCAGGTTCGTCTTCACGAAAATCCCCTCTCGGTCATGCCCGCGCGAGCCGCGCCACCGTGTCCGCCAATGCGGCGATGGTGTATTCCTCCGGAGTCGCCGCAACGGCTATCCCTAGTTCCTTGCAAGTTTCCGCCGTAACGGGACCGATGGCGACGACTTTCGTATGTTTCAAAAGCGACGCGTCGCCGAGGATCTGTACGAGATTTCTCACCGTCGAGCCGCTGGCGAACGTCGCGAAATCGATCTCCCCCGCCGCGAGCATTTTCTTGACCTCGGCGGAATCGACCTCCGCTGCTTTCGTCTCATAGACCGGCACGACGTCGACGATCGCACCGTATTCGCGCAGACTTTCCGGCAAGATTTCCCGCGCTTCCTGCGCGCGCGGAATGAGTACGCGCTCGCCCGGCGCCAACTCGCCTTTCAGCGCCTCGATGACGCCCTCGGCGCGATATTCCTGCGGTACCACGTCCGCGAGAATCCCGTAATGTTTGAGCCGCGCCGCCGTCGCTTTCCCGATGGCGGCGAAATGCGCTTTCGTCAAGTCGCGTGCGTCCTTGTTCGCGACGAAAAGACGGTCGAAGAAGCGGTCGACGCCGTTCACGCTGGTGAAAATCAGCCAGTCGTAAGACGCAATCAAGCTGATAGTCGCGTCCACCGCTTCGTAACCGTCTGCCGGATCGTCGATACGAATCGCGGGCAGTTCTATGACGCGCGCGCCCATCGTCTCCAGTCTTTCAGTCATTCGAGACGCCTGCGCGCGAGAGCGCGTGACGAGCACGGTCTTTCCAAAGAGCGGACGACTTTCCTCTACGTCGAACCAAGAAAGCTCGCCGCGCAGTTTCACGACGTCGCCGACGATGAAAATCGCAGGCGGCCTCAATCCCGCGCGCTTGACGTCCTCCGCCGCCGTCCCCAGCGTCGTGACCAGCGTTTTTTGCTCAGGCTTCGTTCCCCAGCGAATCACCGCCGCCGGCGTATCCGCCGCGCGTCCGTTTTCCACCAGTTGTTTTGTAATATAAGGAAGGTTTTCGACGCCCATCAAAAACACGAGCGTGTCCGTCGCCGTCGCAAGCTTGTCCCAACGCATGGAGGACTCGCCTTTCGTCGGGTCCTCGTGTCCGGTCACGACGGCAAACGACGTCGCCACCGCGCGATGGGTGACGGGAATGCCCGCATAAGCGGGAACAGAAATCGCCGAAGTCACGCCCGGCACGATCTCAAACGGAATGTTTTCTTCCTTTAAAAGGAGCGCCTCCTCGCCGCCGCGTCCAAAGACGAACGGATCGCCGCCTTTCAGCCGAACGACGATGTTTCCTTCTTTCGCCTTGTCGGCCAAAAGGCGGTTGATGTCGTTCTGTTTCATCGTATGATTTGCGGAGGCCTTGCCCACATAAATCATTTCCGCGCCTTGTTTCGCCCAACGCAGGATGCGGTCGTCGGCAAGACGGTCGTAGACCACGACGTCTGCCTTTTTCAGGCATTCGACCGCTTTCAGCGTAATCAGCCGATAATCTCCCGGCCCTGCGCCTACCAGATATACCATTCCCGACATACTGTTTTCACTCTCCAGCCAATAATCCTAACTCTTTCAAGATCTCCGCGCCGCCCTCACGGAGCAGCTGTTCGGCAAGACTTTCGCCGAGCGCCGCCGCGTCTTTTCGCACGCCTGTCAACTCGCCGCGATACGAACGGCGCCCGTCCAGCGAAGCAATGACCGCTTCGACTTTGAGCCCGTCCGCCGCCGCCGTCGCGTAAACGCCCACCGGCACCTGGCAGCCGCCCTCGACGCGCGCGAGAAACGAACGCTCCGCCTCCGCGCAGCAAACCGTATCGTCGTCGCGCAAAAACGCGAGCATTGCGCGCGTTTCCGCATCGTCCGCCCGCGTCTCAATGGCGAGAGCGCCTTGCCCAACGGCGGGAAGCACCATCGCCTGCGGCAGCACCTGACGAATGCGGTCGGCGAATCCGAGCCGCTTGAGGCCCGCAACGGCAAGCACGATCGCGTCATATTCGCCTTCATCAAGTTTTCGGAGCCGCGTGTTGACGTTGCCGCGCAAATCGATCATTTCTAGGTCAGGCCGCGCACAGAGAAGCTGCGCCCGACGCCTGAGACTCGACGTGCCGACGCGCGCGCCCTGCGGCAGCTCCGCAAACGACGAAAAGCGGTTCGACACAAGGGCGTCCCCTGGATCGAGCCGCTTTGTCACCGCCGCGATCACGAGGCCGTCAGGCACTTTCGCGGGCATATCCTTCAAGCTGTGCACGGCGACGTCAATGCCGCCGGACAGCATTTCTTCTTCCAATTCTTTTGTAAAAAGTCCTTTGCCGCCGATTTTCGCCAGCGGCACATCGAGGATACGGTCACCTTTCGTCGTCACGCGTTTCTGCGTCACGACCAGACCCGGATATTCCTCGCGAAGCCGCTTTTCGATATAGTCGGCCTGCCAAAGCGCGAGTTTACTCCCCCGCGTACCGATGACGACTTGATTCTTCACCGAGCGTCTCCGCCTCTCCTAAATAATCGAGCTTAAACAGCCGTTTCATCGCGTCGACGTAAAACGCCTCGCGCTCCGTGCCCGCCGCCGCGCTGATGGTCATCATCGGAAAACGAAGCATTTTCCGCACGATCATTTTCGACATTTGATCGAGCACTTTCTGCTCCGCTTCGCCGAGTTCAGGCAATTTGCTCATCGCGCGGCGCATCTCGCGGCGGCGAATCTTGTCCGCGCGCTGCGAAAGCCGCGCCATAAGCGGCTGGAACGAAAGATATTGGAACTTGTCGAGAATCGACGCGACTTCTTCTTCAATGATGGATTCCGCTTGATGCGCTTCCTTCTGGCGCTCCTCGCGATGCTCGTCGACAACTTCTTCCAAATCGTCGATATTGTAAACCGTAACGCCCTCGATTTCGCCCACGTCGGGATCGACGTCTCTCGGTACGGCGATATCAAAGAAAAGGAGCGAACGGCCCTCGCGCTTTTTCATCGCGCGCCGCGTTTCTTTCGGATGCACGACGTAATGCGGCGCGCCCGTCGACGTCACGACGATCCCGACGTCCAGCGCTTCTTCCAGCGCCGCGTCGAAGTCGACAGCCTGCCCGTTGTATCGTTTTGCAATCTCTTCCGCTTTTTCCCGATGATGGTTCGCGACGTAAACTTTCTGGACGCCGCGCCCCAAAAGATTCTCGATCGTCAGTTCCGCCATGCGCCCCGCGCCGTAAATCAGCGCGCTGGTCGACTCCAGACTGCCGCCGAAAATCTCCCGCGCCAGTTCTACCGCCGCATAGCTGACCGACACCGCGCTGAACGCGATGCGTGTTTCCGTCCGCACGCGTTTTCCCGTCGCAATCGCGCGATGGAAAAGCGTATTGAGCACCGTCGAAGTCGTTCCAGCGTCGTGCGCCATCGCGTAAGCGTCCTTGACCTGGCTCAAGATCTGACCCTCGCCGATGACGAGGGAATCAAGACTCGACGCCACGCGAAACAGATGACGAATCGCTTCCTCATGGACAAAGCAATAGAGATACGGCTCCATGCTCTCGTCGACGCCCGTAAGCTCCGCCCAAAAATCTTTCAGCGCGTCCACGCCGCCCGCAGCGTCGTCCGTCACCGCGTAAATCTCGCTGCGATTGCAGGTGGATAGGATTACCGCCTCCTGCACCGTCTCATAGCCGGACAAAGCGATCAGACCGCCGCGCACGCGCTCTTTCGGTATGGAAAAGCGCTCGCGGATTTCCACGGGCGCGGTTTTATGATTCAGCCCTACTGCGATCAACTGCATGTCTGACCAGTTCCTCCGCTTTATCCAAATTTCCTTCGCGCACAAGCGCCATGACCTCGTCCGAAAGCGCTTCGCGCCAAAACGCACGCCGCGCGTCGCTGGAGGACAACGTTTCCTTCGCTTCGACGCGAATCGGCACGAGACGTTCCAGCCATGGCTCGTAAACATCTGCCAGCGTTTCCAGCTCGCCGCGCAGGCGCCTTGAAAGTTCCGGACACGCGCCGCCCGTCGACACCGAAAGCAGCAAATCGCCGCGCCGCACAGTGGCAGGCACGATAAAGTCGCTGAGCTCCAAAGGGGGCGCCGCCATATTGACCAGCGCGCCCATCGACTTTGCAGTCCATGCCGCCTTGCGGTTCACTTCCTCGTCGTTCGTCGCGCAGACGACAAACGACACGCCCTGCAGCATGGACGTGGCAAATTTTTCTTTATACCATTTAATCCGACCTGCCGCCACGAGTTCCACAAGATCGTCGTCTGCTTCCGGCGCAATGACGCGCACCTGCGCGCCCGCATCGAGCAAAGCTTCCACGCGGTGAAGCGCGACGCGTCCGCCGCCGATAACGCAAGCGCATTTTCCGGTCATCCAAAGCAGCGCTGGGTACGGAATCCTCTCTTTCATTTTTCCGGCGTCCTCCTCGCAAGAATCGTCGAAAGATAATTAACGGGCTGGTCTTTGCGCGCACGAATGTCGTCGATCCGTTCTTCGTCCGGCAATCCGCAGCGGCTGATCATAACGGCGTGGTCGAGCATTCCGTTCTTGTCCAAAAGGCCCGCCACCTCGGGGAAATTCTTGTAGACTTTCATCAAAACGACGTTGTCTGAAGCTGAAAGGACTTTTTCGATTTTCTGCGCGTCCGCCGTCGCAGGAATCACGGACAGCACATCGTCGCCCTCCACGATCGGCCACCCGAGGCGGCTGCCCATCGCGACGAACGCCGGAATGCCCGGAATCGTCTCAATCTGAATATCCTCTTTTTCCAGCAGACGGAACACATATATATAAGTGCTGAAAAACATCGCGTCGCCGAGCGTCAGGAACGCCACGTTTTTCCCTTCCGCAAGGAAGCCTAAAATCTCTTCCTTGTTTTTTTGCCATGCGGCGTCGTCTTCTTCGAAGCCCTTGACCATAGGAAACACTTGATAAACGATGCGTACGTCCGGCTTCAGATACGGGCGCGCAATATCGAGCGCAACGCTGCCGTCCTTTTTTTCCGTCTTCGGTGCGATGATAATGTCGACTTTCTGTATCGCCTTGACCGCTTTCATCGTCAAGAGCTCGGGATCTCCCGGTCCAACGCCGATCCCGTAAAACGTTCCTTTCATTTATATATGTACCTCCCCCGCGCAGTTCGACGCAATTCCCGATACAAATTCCCGAATAAATTTTATATACTGCCCAGCTCAAATAAAATTTTATGAACTTTCCCCAGAATTGCTCATTCTCCAAAGATACTATACCGAACGGCGCGAAATGTCAATCACAGAAAAGCCGAGCGCCGTATTATTCCAGCGATACGATCTTGTTTTTCAGCACGTAAATCAACGCCTGCGTACGGTCGTTGACATTCAGCTTGCGGAAAATGTTCGTCAGATGATTCTTGACCGTTTTCTCACTGACAAACAGCGCTTTCGCGATATCCTGATTGGAAAACCCTTTCGCGATGCAGGCGAGCACGTCCATTTCCCGCGCCGTAAGGCGATCGCCTCTGCCGTCGCGCCACATCTCTTTCGCCCGCGCCTTGACGTCCGCGCCCTCGGAGAGCCCTCCGAAAATGCGCTCGGCGAGTTTCGGATAGACGAAAGTACCGCCGCCAGCGACCACGTGAATAGCCTTGATCAGCATCGTCGGCTCCACGTCTTTCAACAGATATCCGAGCGCTCCGTTCCTGAGCATTTCCAGCACATACCGATCGCTGTCATGGACAGTCAGCGCGATGATGCGCGTCTTGGCCCGCGCCGCGACAAGCTGCTTCGTCACCTCGATGCCGTTAAGTCCCGGCATATTCAGGTCGATTAAAAGGACGTCCGGCTGAAGCACCAGCGTTCGCGAAAGCGCCTCCTGCCCTTCGGAAGCCTCGCCAACGACCTCGAGATCGTCCTCGAAATTAAGCACCCGTTTGATTCCTTGCCGCAAAAGCGCATGATCGTCTGCGATCAGAATCTTGATTGACATTGCCCGCACCTCTTCTTTCTCACTTATCCTTGTTTGTATCTCCCACAACCTTGGCCGTCAGGAAGATCAATACCTCGGAGTCCGTTTTGCTCGTCCGCACATTGCGGAAGAAAACGCCGAGAATGGGCAGATCGCCCAAAAAGGGAATTTTTGACAGGGTTTTCGATTCCTCGCTTCCTATGAGACCGCCGATCACCATCGTCTCCCCGTCCCGAAGCCGCACCTCCGTATCGGCGGAACGCTTGTTGAATCGATATGACGAAAGCGCATCTACATAAATCGGCGAACTGACTTCCGTATGCACTCTCGCCGTGATGTCGCCGTCCACGCCCACTCTGGGCGTACAACGCAGGATAATGCCCGCTTCCCGATACGTCACTGAAGTCGTCGTCGTCGAATTCGTGACGGAAACGGTCTGCACCGGAACTTCGCCGCCAATATTGATGATCGCCTCCCGCCCCTGGATCGTCGTAATGTTCGGGCGCGCGAGGAGATTCGCCTTGCCGTCGGTAATCAACGCGTTGATTTTCGCCCCGTAATAAAACTCGAAAGGGTGTCCGCCCGGCCCCCGCCCGAAACGGATAATCCCGGGGATATTGCCGTCGCCGTAGCGGCGACGCACCGTCTCCCGGGGAATGTCCTCCGTCACGACCGTGGACGTGCCGTCGGGATTTCTGACCGTGCGGCTGCGCGTGACATAATCGTCCGTGTATTCGGGATACTGTGGAACGCGCGACCATTCCCACTCGACGCCGAGCTCTTTCG
>JAFZRW010000068.1 GCA_017619685.1 Schwartzia sp. (in: firmicutes) | reverse complement strand
TACGCCATAGGCCCCGTCGTGATGATGAAGAGTGTCGCCAACGCGACGCGTCCGCTGGGAATCAAGACCATCGTCAGCCTGAACCCGATCATGGTGGACGGCACGGGCATGTGCGGAGGCGGTCGCGTACAGGTTGGCAACGAGACGAAATTCGCCTGCGTGGACGGACCGGAGTTTGACGGGCATCTCGTCGACTTTGACGGACTGCGCGAGCGTCAGGATATGTACCGCGACCAGGAGGCCGAGGGTAAAGATCACATCTGTCGGATCGGCTTGGGGAGGGGTGCATGATGGGACTTTCATTGACGAAACATCCGATGCCGGAGCAGGACCCGAAAGTCCGCGCGCATAATTTTAATGAAGTCGCACTGGGCTATGACGAGGAAACGGCGGTGGCGGAAGCGGAGCGCTGCCTGACCTGCAAAGTGCCGCAGTGCCGCAAAGGCTGTCCTGTCGGCGTAAATATTCCGGAATTCATTGCGAAAATCAAGACGCGGGATTTTGACGGCGCAATCTCGAAGATCAAGGAGTCGAATGCTTTGCCTGCAGTCTGCGGCCGCGTCTGCCCGCAGGAAAATCAGTGCGAAAAGTACTGCGTTCTCGGCAAGAAAGGCGAGCCGGTGGGTATCGGCCGTCTGGAGCGCTTCGCCGCCGATCGGGAAATGGCGCAGAATAAAGAAGTGAAGCCTATCGAGTATGCGCCCGACGCGCAGAAAGTCGCGATCATCGGCGCGGGGCCTGCGGGGCTTTCCTGCGCGGGCGATCTCGCGCGCAAAGGCTATCGCGTGACGATCTTCGAGGCGCTGCACACGGCGGGCGGCGTGCTGTCTTACGGCATTCCCGAGTTCCGCCTGCCGAAGGACGCCATCGTGAAAAAAGAAATTGCGACGCTTGAGAAGCTTGGCGTAAAAATCGAATTGGACTGCGTCGTCGGGCAGCTTTATACCATCGACGAGCTGATGGAGGAAGAGGGCTTCGACGCGGTTTTCGTCGGCACGGGTGCGGGTCTTCCGCACTTCATGAACATTCCGGGCGAGAACCTGAACGGCGTTTACTCGGCGAACGAGTTCCTGACGCGCTGCAATCTGATGAAAGCATATCGTTTCCCCGAATACGGGACGCCGATTCGCGTCGGCAAGAGCGTCGCGGTGGTCGGCGGCGGCAACGTGGCGATGGACGCAGCGCGCACGGCGCTTCGCCTCGGCGCGGAACACGTCTACATCGTCTATCGGCGCGGCGAGGAAGAGCTGCCTGCGCGTCGGGAGGAAGTACATCATGCGAAAGAAGAGGGCGTCGACTTCCAGCTCCTGAACAATCCCGTCGAGGTCATGGGCGACGACAAAGGCTGGGTGCGCGCGCTGAAATGCATTCGCATGGAACTTGGAGAGCCGGACGAGTCGGGACGCAGGAGCCCGAAAGCCGTCGCCGGTTCAGAGTTTGAGATTCCCGTCGACACTGTGGTCATGGCCATCGGTCAGGGGCCGAACCCGATTGTCGCATCGACGACGCCGGGCATGGACACGAACAAACGCGGCAATATCATCGCGGACGAGGAGACGGGCGCGACGACGAAGCCGGGCGTTTTCGCGGGCGGCGATATCGTCACGGGCGCGGCGACGGTCATTCTCGCCATGGGCGCGGGCAAGAAAGCTGCGGCGGCCATAGATGAGTATTTGAAAAAGAAGCGTGGCGCGTAATTTTGGAACTGTGGGGAGGGTGCAGAAATGCACCCTCTTTTTATGGAAATGAGGAAATAGATATGATGGATTTTGTCGCGATTGATTTCGAAACGGCGACTGACAAGCGAAATTCCGCGTGCAGCGTCGCCGTCGTCGAAGTGCGGGGCGGCGAGATCGCGCGGACGTATTCGACGCTGATTCGTCCGCCGAGGCTGGCATTTTTGCCGTTCAACATCGAGATTCACGGCATTACGCCCGAGATGGTCGAGCACGAGCGGGATTTTGCGGGCGTCTGGCCGGAGCTTCGCCCGTTCCTGGAAAATCATATCGTCTTTGCGCACAACGCGTCTTTCGATATGGGCGTCTTGAAAAGCTCGATTCTGGCGAATCGTCTTGAACCGCCGAATTTTTTCCATTGCTGCACGGTGCAGATTTCGCGTAAGGCGTGGCCGGATCTCCCCAATCACAAGCTCGATACCGTCGGCGCGTTTCTGCATGTCGATTTCCGTCACCACGACGCGCTGGAGGACGCGCGGGTATGCGCGGAGATTCCGCTGGCGGCGGCGGAGATGATCGGTGTCAATACCGTCGGCGCGCTGGCCGAAGAACTTCACGTCGCGGTCAAACCCTTCGACTGCACGGCGAATATCCGCGGCGGTTTGACAGGCCGCGCATTAAGATGATACAATGCATTCTATGCGGGCGTGGCGGAACTGGCAGACGCGCTGGATTTAGGATCCAGTGCCGCAAGGCGTGGAGGTTCAAACCCTCTCGTCCGCACCATAAGAAAACAAGCGGCAGGGCAAGACGCCCCGCCGTTTTTTGCTGCCAAACAAATTGTCGATAGTTATTTTGTAGCATATAATTTTCGGAAACATTCTTTCAGATTTGTACAGTCCTTTTTCAGAGTTCTTTCATATAATCTAGTTCGTGCTTGAAAGAAAAATGAATGCCGAAGTTTTCAGCATTTCCGCACTTTTACGGCATTAAAAAATGTTTTTTGCCGGCAGGATTTTTTTCAATCATGCCGAATATAATATCTTGAGTCAAGAACACTGACTGGGACGAAAGTTTCAAGCAAATGTTCCGATTATAAAGCCGAATCCAACTCAGGAACGGGGGACCCAATTTCTGAAAGCGGATCGCTTTCTTGGGGTGAATGCATCGTTTCACGGATGGGTAAAAATTTGCAGGGGCAGTTTCTCTGTCCTAACCCGGCAGCTAACCTCGCAGGCGAAAAGAGAAAGGAGACTTTTTTTGGGTAAATTGAAGAATCGTATTCTCGCCGTTTCCATGGCGTGCATGTGTTGGTGCTCAGTCGTGGGGGCGGAGTCGCTTCAGGTTGGCGATCAGGGCAGCGAGGTGGCCGAGGTACAGGCCGAACTTGTTCGTATTGGATATGATGTGACGGCTGACGGGGATTTCGGTCCCGCGACGGTCGAAGCGGTTAAGAATTTCCAGGCGGCGCATGGTATGGACGTTGACGGCTCGGTGGGGCCGGCGACGTATGAGGCGCTTCTCGGAAAGGAGATGCCGGAGTCGATCAGCCGCGGATCGAATTATGTGTCGCGCCGTATCGTGCAGACGGCGATGGCATATCTTGGCGTTCCGTATTCTTTTGGCGGCACGTCTCCGAGCGGCTTTGACTGCTCGGGCTATGTGCGGTTCGTTTTTGCGAACGCGGGCATTTATCTGCCGCGCGCAGCAGACGAGCAGTACGAGGTCGGACATCCGATTCCGACGAGCGCTCTGCGCACGGGCGATCTCGTATTTTTCTCTACGTATGAATACGGGCCGTCCCATGTGGGCATTTACCTGAGCGACGGAAACTTCATTCACGCGGCGTCGAGCATCGGCGTGTCCATCGCTTCCATCTATGACGAATATTATTGGGGCGATCGCTACATCGGCGCGCGGCGTATCCTGTGATTGAATGTATGAGAGGCTTCGGCCTCTCTTTTTTTTGTTTACTCAGAACGATGGCAACAGATTGTTTGCTATAGAAGGGATTTGGGAAAAAACGTCGAAATACTATTTGGTTATGAAAAAAGAACCCCAGGATGCCGATGGTTGCAAGAATGGTTATGCGGGGGAGCGGTATTACAATGAAACAGGTTTCTTTTTACTTGAGAGATATAGCAGGGTTTGATGCGTGGGCGCGGCAGTTTCGCGAGACCTGTCCGTGGGAGACGAAAACGGTTTTCGTTTCCGTGTTTTCCGGATGGCCCGATAAAGCGGCGCTGGGGGAGCTTGTTCATCGGCTGAAAAAGATGCTGCCGAACGCCGTCATTGTCGGCAGTACTACAGCCGGCGAAATAATGTCCGGCTATCTGTCGGAGAAAACGGCGATCCTGAATTTCATGTTCTTTCAGAAAACCGACGTACGTCTTTTGGCAATCGACTTTTCCGACACGCCGCCGGAGGAGGCTGCCGCCTCTTTGCTGGAAAGCCTGCGGGAGGAAGAGGTCGCGGGCGTCGGGCTTTTTGTCGCGCAAAACGATGCACTGACGCACCGGTTCCTTTCGCACTTGCGTCCGCTCGCGCCGCATATCAAGGTTTTCGGAGGGATTGCGGGAAACACCGAAGAATTCGGTTCGTATGTGTTTACCGGGGAACGCGCGCTGGAGCGCGGCGTGGCCGCCGTCTGTTTCCTGGGCGGGGAGCTTCGTATCCAGGTGAGCACCAGCGTCGGCTGGCGGCCTCTCGGACCGTCGTTTCGCATTACGAAAATGGACGGGGGCAACGTGATCCGTGAGCTGGACGGCAATCCTGCCCAAAATATTTACCAAAAATATCTGGGCTTGTCCCGGGCGGATATCAACGGAAGAAACCTGCTGTTTCCGCTTTGCGTGGAGAGAAACGGGAATTTGATCATGCGCCTGCCTATTGACTGCACGGAGGACGGTGCACTGACCATTGCGGGCGACTGCCGCGAGGGAGAATGTGTTCGGCTTGCCTATGGCGATCCCAGCAGAATCCTGGATGCGTCGTACAACTCTCGTATCGACATTATGTCCTTTGAGCCGGAAGCAATCCTTTTGAGCAACTGCGTGACGCGGAGAATTTTCCTGCGTGAGGATACGAATCAGGAACTGCGGCCGTTCCAGTCCATAGCGCCGAATGCGGGGCTCTATGTCAATGGGGAAATCAGCAGGGACGACGACGGAAATGTCTTGCTTTTGAATATGTCGCTGGTGGCCGCGAGTTTTCGCGAGGGACCGCAGGGCGAGTCGTCATCTTCGGCCATATCGCTGGAACCACGCACGCGAAAGCTCACTGATATGATGAAGCTCGTGCAGTGCCTTGCAAATTTCGTGGCCGTTGTTTCCGCAGAATCGGAAATGGTGAACGAACAGCTTGCGCAGCTCGCCCGTACCGACAGACTCACCGGACTATATAATCGCGGTGAGATCGAGTCCGTTTTACGAGAGGCGCTGATGCGGAATCGGAAAGACGACGGCGTTCTTTCCGCAATCATGATCGATCTCGATAATTTCAAGAGCGTGAACGACACTTTCGGTCACGCGGTCGGAGACGATACGCTTCGCTGGACTGCGAAGGTCATTCAGGGCGAGATACGCGGAAACGACGCGGCAGGTCGCTGGGGAGGCGAAGAGTTCTTCGTTGTTTTACCCTATACGACGGTTGAGGCGGCGAAGAGCGTCGCGGAGCGGATTCGACGTGCGCTGGACAAGGGGCATACGCTCCCGGACGGACGGTCCGTCACAGGGAGTTTCGGTGTCGCGAGATTCCCGGAAAGCGGCGATTATATGAAATTTTACCAGTACCTCGACGAGGCGCTGTATCGTGCGAAACAGGCCGGGAAAAACTGCGTGTGCGTCGCGGAAGAAGAGGGCAGAAGCGAATAGAACTGAAAAAATAATCCCCGCGTTTTGGATAACGCGGGGATTATTTTTTCAGTTGCAGCGGCGTCTATTTTTTATGTTGCGGCGCGTTTGCCACGCAGACGCAATTTTTCCCGCTGTGCTTCGCTTCGTAAAGCGCGCCGTCGACGCGCTGATAGAAAGCCGCGAAAGACTCGCCGGAAGCGATGCGCGCGACGCCAAAGCTCGCGGTGAAGGTTCGACTGTCGGGCAGGATTTGGAGCGCCGCGACGGCTTTTCGGATTCGGTCGGCGACTTGCGCCGCTTGCGTTTCATTGGCGTTCGGCAGAATCAGGAGGAATTCCTCGCCGCCCCAGCGCCCGACGGTGTCGCCATGCCGGACGTAGGCGCGGAGAATCTTGGAAGTTTCCGTCAGTACGTGGTCGCCGACGTCGTGTCCGTAGATATCGTTGATTTTCTTAAAGTTGTCGATGTCGAGCATTAAAACGGAAATCGGCGGATCGTTCTTTTCGGCGCGGGCGACGGCCTCCTTGAGGATGGCTTCCGTTTCGCCCCGATTTGAAATCTGCGTGAGTCGGTCCGTTCGCGCCAGGCGGTTCAGCTCTTCGTTCGCGGTTTCCAGCTCCGCCGTCGTAGCGCTGACGAAGCGGACGAGCCGTTCGACGAGGAGCAGCGAATCTTTGAGGCGCGTCGGCATTTCGCCGCGTACGGGAAGCGGCGTGAGCGGCTTTTTCCCTTCGCGGAAGCCTACGGTCAAAAGCATCATGTTGTGGATTCCCACGCGGCCAGCGAAACGGAAAATTTCGCCGTAAGAGTAGAATCCTTGAGACGGCGCGATGCCCCGGGCGGGCTCCAGCTCAAATTTAACGTCGCCGTGCAAAAACATACGGTGGGCGTAGCAGCTCAAAATGGACAGCGCTTCCGGCCGGAACTCCGCCATGTCGGCGTATCCCGCTTTCGCGTCCTCGATCATTTCACGCGGATCGCCGTAGGCGAGGCGTATGGTCTCGCCCTCGTAGAGATCGGCGATGAAAAGGAGCGAACCGTGCGGTCCGCAGCCGATGGTGTGGCGGGCAATGTAGCTGGAGCCGCGCCGCACGAACAAGGGGAAAGCCAGCGTATCCCGGGCAAAAGTCTTGCCCGGTCGGATGTCCAGATATTGTTCGTAGATTTTGGCGGCGGGCTGATGGTCGATTTCTTCCACGACGTGGGCACCGGTCATTTTTGTAATGGTAAATTCCCGGCCCAGGGGCT
The DNA here is from genome assembly GCA_017619685.1 of Schwartzia sp. (in: firmicutes). Taxonomy (GTDB): domain Bacteria; phylum Bacillota; class Negativicutes; order Selenomonadales; family Selenomonadaceae; genus RUG12372. The sequence continues at coordinate 11,067 of JAFZRW010000068.1, read as the reverse complement.
TCCAGCCAAAGTTCAAACTCGCGTGAACATGCAGATCCGGTCCTGCATAGGTGACGGCCAGGAGGCCTTCTTCCATGATCTCGTCTTTGGTGAAGACGCAGGCAGGGACGTTTTTGACGGTGTTCGCGCCGCCGCCGAAAATGACGACGCGGTCGTCGAGAGCGGCGAGATGGTCGAGAAACGGCTGGATGTCAAGGGCGTGAAGCGTGCCGAAGATACCGACGGCGGCGAGATTTTTGATACGATTTGCGCGGGCACAGAATTTTTTCCCGTCCTCGGCGAGCGTTTCGGGATTGTCGAAGGTCACAATCTTCACTTTGCTCGTCTCAAAAACGGCGAAGGAAACGACGGCGGCGTTGACGTTGATTCCGCCGTGTCGGATAGCGTCCGTCGTCATGCAGCCCGCGATGGCGGCGTCAGGGAAAGCGTCTCCAAGCCGCCCCGTCAGGTGCAGAATTTGCGCTTGATTCACCGAGGTCGTGAAAACGGTGATCAAGAGGCTGCTGTACGCTTTCGGCGCGACCGCGCGGAAACGGCTGATACAGGCCGATACGTCGGCCGCACGGCGGATGGTATAGGAAAACTGCCGCATGCAAACCGCCCTCCTTGTGCGAGAGACAATAGAAATACTATTAATACTATATCTAATTATTATATTTAATTATTATACTACGTTTTGGACATTTTCGGAAGATAATCTCCGGCGCGAAATACGAAAGGACGGAATCCCATGGAAATAATAGGTTACTCAAACTTCCCACATGGAAAATACCAATAGCCCGCGTGTGCTATAGGCCGCTGACAACGGATAGCGTCAATTCCGTTTTTGGAAAAAAGTTGACCATTGCCCGAAAACTTTGTTATTCCAACCTTCATAGCGTATCATTTCTCTTTCACGAAAAAAACGCAGTAAAAATTTTTGACTCCGTTATTTTTTCACGGACTTTGGCGACAAGAAGGAATCCTTATGGCAAAAGGATTTTCACGACGTCTCGTCAAATAATCAAAAAACGGAATTGCATCAATCTCCAATGGTATAACTCCAACCGTTAAATATCGCTACCTACTCGCTCTTCCAAGGGGAGGGCAAGTAGGACTTAAAATAAAAGCGTTCGCAGGAAAATCCTGCGAACGCTTTTGACATCGGTAGTTACGCCGCTGCTGTTTTGTTTCCTTTTTTCTTTTGCACAAGCACAGTCAGTACGAGCACTACGAGACCGATTACATCGGTTTCCATGCCCGGCTTGATTAGGAGCAATGCGCCTGCCGCTGCGACGATGCGGAGCCATGCCGCCATCGGTGCGAAGAGGTACCCTTCGACCGCTACGGCGATCAGGAACACGCCGACGCAGGCGCTGGCCGCGACCCACGCGCCCTCGGCAATGGTCGTATTGATCAGCATGAGCTGCGGCGCATAGACGAACATGAACGGTACGATGAAGCCCGCAATGGCCAGTTTTACCGACGCAACGCCGGTCTTCATCGGATTGCCGCCGGAAAGTCCCGCCGCCGCGAAAGACGCCAGCGCCACAGGCGGCGTCAGGTTCGCGAACATCGCGTAGTAGAACGAGAACATGTGCGCCGCGCCAGCCGGAATGCCGAGTTTCGCCAGCGCCGGAGCCGCGATCGTCGCCGTGATGATGTAGGCCGGAATCGACGGAAGCCCCATGCCGAGGATCATGCAGGTGATCATCGTGAAGAACAGCGTGAAGAGAAGGCTCGTGGAGCCTAGTGCAATGATCGTATTCGCCATCGTCAGGCCGAAGCCGGTCTTCGAGCAGACGCCGATGATGATGCCGACGCAGGCGCAGGCCACGGCCACGGAGACGGTCTGCTTCGCGCCGTCCGCCAACGCGTCGAGGAAGCTCGAAAAGGTCATGCGCGTCTCTTCGCGGAACATCGAGACGACGATCGTGACGAGGATCGTCATTACCGCCGAGAAGATGACCGTAGTGCCGGAGAAGAACAACATGTAAAGAAGGAAAAGGACCGGCAGCAAAAGATGGCTGCGTCGCTTCATCACGTCGCTGGTCTTCGGGAGCTGATCTTTCGGCAGGCCGACGAGACCGTCCTTCGACGCCCTGAGATGCACCTGAAGCACGATGCTCAGATAATAGAGCAGCGCGGGAATCGCCGCCCAGGTGATGATCGTCGAATACTGTACGCTGATCATTTCCGCCATGATGAAGGCTGCCGCGCCCATGATCGGCGGCAGGAGCTGACCGCCCACCGAGGCTGCCGCCTCGACGGCTCCGGCGAATTCTTTCGAGTAGCCGGTCTTTTTCATCAGCGGGATCGTGAACGCGCCCGTGGTGACGACGTTCGCCACTGCCGAGCCGTTGATCGAGCCGAGGAAGCCCGACGCGATGACTGACACCTTCGCGGGGCCGCCCTTCGTGTGCCCGGCAAGCGCCAGGGCAATATCGTTGAAGAACTGCCCCATGCCGCATTTCGACATGACCGCGCCGAACAGGATGAACAGGAAGATGTAGCTGGCCGCGACACTGACGGACGTGCCGTAAATGCCTTCGGTGTTCGCGAAGAAATGGTTCGACAGCGAGGCCCAGTCATAGCCGCGGTGCATGAACATACCGGGGAACTCGCGCCCGTACAGCCCGTAAATAATAAAGACGATAGAGAGAATCGCGAGCGCGTTGCCCGTGACGCGGCGCGAACATTCGAGCACCAGCGCGACCAGCAGCGTCGCCATCGCGAGGTCTGTGTTGTTCGGGTTGCCCGCACGCTCGACGACGCCGAGATAGTCCGTATAAATGTAAATCGGCGCAGCAAAAGAAAGCGCCGCGAAGATCCAGTCGAGAATCGACGGTTTCGTCATGTCCGAGGATTTTCCCGCCGGATACATCAAGAAACCCAGCGCGAGAATCATCGCCACGTGCAGCGAGCGATGCACCAGCGTCACCGGAGGGCCGAAAGCCGCCGTGTAAAGATGATAGCACGAGACAAGCAGGCACGCGCCGAAAAAGATTTTTTTCAGGAGCGGGTTCGTAAATTTGCGCGTTGCCGATTCCTTGTCCAGTTTTCGTATGATTTCCTGCGATTTTTCTTCCAGCCGTTCCGTTTCCTCGTTACGGAGCAGCGTGTTTTCCGTTTCCTTTGCCATCAAAGAATCTCCTCTTCGTCACGATTAAATTGACGCGGGTATGCTCGGGAAGCGTTTCGCCTTTTGCGATCAGGACGTCGTTCAGCACAATGTCCCGTGTGGCAAAGTGCGAGTTGATCCATGTGAATTCGTGAAAAACTTGCCCGATATGGTTCATGTAGATCATGCCGTCGTCGTCAACCCAGACTTCGGTGCCCTTAGCCTCGGGAATGCCCGCCCCGAAAGCGGGGAAGGCAATCATGTCGAGAATCAGGTCGTGGTTCGCGTCGATATGGTAGTATTCGTGCCACGGGATTTTCTCCCAAGAATGAATCCAGCCAAAGAAAAGCTGATCGCCTTCTTTGGCCGGAACTTCTACATAGATTTCTTTTGTCTCGTAGTCGTAAATCCGTAGCACGGTCTCTGCCGTAAACTCGTTCAGCGCCCACAGTCCCGCGAGCAGGACGACGGCCGCGCAAAGCGCGATTGCCGCCTTTTTCATGCGCGCGTTACTTCTTCAGGATACCCTTGTCTTTGTAGAACTTCTCCGCACCCGGATGCAGCTTGACGCTGGTGCCCGTGATGCCGCGAAGAGCCGTGTCCAGCTTGATTTCGCGTTTCGCCGTCGCATGGGACGCGCCGATGGTCTCAAGACCCTTGTCGGAGTAGATGCCGCCGAGGAGGTCGTAAACCACTTCGTCGGACAGGTTCTTCGAGACGAGCATGATGTTCATGACCGCAGCCGTCACCGTGTCGGCATCTGTGCCGTAAGTTTCTTTCGGAATCTTCCATTCGACGTAGAACGGATACTTCGCGGTCAGCTTCTTCAGCGCTTCGCCGTCCACAGGGACGAACACGATCTTCTTCGACGTGCCCAGTTCCTTGATCGTCGCGTTGCCGAGACCGGACGTTACGAATGCGACGTCGCACTGGCCGTTCTTCATCTGGTCGATGGCCTCGCCGTAGGAGAGGTAGTCAACTTTCGCGTCGTCATAAGTCATGCCGTTCGCTTCGAAAATCATGCGGGCGTTCAGCTCGACGCCGGAATTCGGAGCGCCGACGCCGACGCGCTTGCCCTTGATATCGGCAAACGTCTTGATACCGGAGTCTTCCGTCGTGACGATCTGCACGACGTTCGGCCAGAGGCCCATCATCGCGCGGAGATCCGTCGCTTTCGGCTTGCCCTCATACGCGCCGAAGCCTTCCACGGCTTGAATCACAGAGTCGGACATCGCAATCGCGAGCTCGCCTTTTCCGGTCAGGATCGCATTGATGTTTTCGCCCGTCGCGCCCGTGGCTGTCGCCGAGGTCTTGTACCCCATCTCGCCGATGACCTTCGAGAACGCGCCGCCGATCGGGAAATAAATGCCGCTGGTCGGGCCTGTCAGCACCGTGACAAACTCTTTGCTGCGGTCGACCTTCGTCTCCTTCTTCGGCGCGCCGGAGCCGCCGCTTCCCGCGTTTCCGCCGCCGCCGCAGGCTGCGGTCATTACGGCGAGAGCCGCGATCAGGATGGCGCTCATCAGTTTCTTCCACATACGTTATCCTCTCCTTTGTTGTAAAATGTTGTATGCATTTGCACTTATGGCTATTATATCATTTGCGCATAGCATTGGTAAATGTTTTTTGTGCGCTTTTCTGAAAAATTTTCGCGGAAGGATTGGTTCGTGCGCCCGAATTATTTGATTTCATTGTAATAAGGTGGAGAAAATGATAAAATAAACAATATTATTGTTATTTGCTTCATGAATTGATTCCTCGTCCAGTTTTATAAGGGGTCATAATAAGATGAAAAGATACTTCATGGCGGGGCTTTGCATCGTGCTTGCGTTGTCGCTGGGCGCGATATTTTACGGCGCATGGCTCAACGAACGCGGCGAATACCAAATCACGCGGCGCATGGAAGAGCGCCGGCTGACGCTGCACGGGGCGAAGGCGGTCGTGCGTCCGCTGAGTCCGCACATCTCGGTCAACGCGATCAATCTCTATTCAAACGACATGGCCGACTCCGTGGCGCTGGTCGAGGGGCGTATCGTGAAAAGTCTTGCGCCCAAAGGGACCTTTGTACGCAGAGGAGATCCGATTTTTATCCTGGAAAACGAGAACATCCCGCTCCTGATCCAGGAGGCGGAGTCGAATATCCTGCAGGCGCAGGCGAATCTGCGGAAGGCGGAAAACAATTATACCCGCTATCAAATCCTGAAAGCGAACGACGCCACTTCCGCACAGCAATTTGACGACGCCGAGGCCTCTTATTTCTCGGCGCAGTCCAATCTCGAAGTGGCGGAGGCGAAGCTCGCCCAGCTTCGCGTGCAGGAGTCGCGCCAACAGGTCGTCGCCCCGATCGACGGCAAGGTGCTTGTGCTTTATCGTCAACAGGGCGCTTATGTGCAGGGCGGAACTTCCCTGGCGCTGGTCGGCGACTTCACCTATCTCTATTTCACCGCGCCCGTTCATGACGAGGACGCGCGTCATCTCATGATCGGTCAGGAAGCGGAGCTTGTCTTTCAAAGCAAGGATTTCAAGAAGGTTTACGGCACCGACTATGCGGCGGGCAATCTTGGCAGCCGCCAGACGTTCACCGCCGTCATTGCGCAGATCACTCCGCAGCTTTCCGAGCCCGCCGCCATGCGAAACATTCTCTGGCAAGTGGACAACCGCTCGGGGCTTTTGGAGCCGCAGACTTACGGCGGCGTGACTTTCCAATCGAAACGGAGCCATAGCGCGCTGACGGTGCCGCTGGCGGCGATGGCGGACAACGCGAACACGTCGGTCTTTGTCGTCGCGGACGACGGCACCATTAAGCGGCGGTCCGTTCATACGGGCGCCAACGACGGCACTTATATCGAGGTGCTGTCCGGCCTTTCCGAGGGAGAGGTAGTCGTGACCAGCGGCATGGAGGGCCTGACCGACGGAGCGCATGCCGAAATCGTAATGGACGATACGGACGCGAAGGGAGGCGCAGCCCGATGAGCAACGAGCAAATCTTCAATCGTGCGGCTCTCGACAAACTGCGTTCGCCGGAAAAACTCGACACGATGATCCGCATCACCGGCCCCGTGGGCTGGATGGGGCTCGTTTCCATCGCCGTCCTCTGTTTCGCCATCGTGCTTTGGTCTTTTTACGGTTCCTTCACGGAAAAGGCCGAGGGCAAGGGGCTGATTCTCGACTCGGCAGGCGTCGTGACTATCACGCATACGGCGGGCGGGAAAATCACTGCCCTTTACGTCCAGACCGGCGATTATGTCCATAAAGGGCAGCTTGTTGCCCACATGGAGCAGCCGGAGCAGTCGGCGGACACCCGCATGGCGCAGTATGGCACGGAGCTGGCGACAAACGACCGGGACGTGCAGGGGCGTGTCTATCAGTACGACGCGAAGCGCCACCAGCAGGCCGCGAGGGAAGACATATACAGCGATTATGACGGCGTCGTGGACGAGGTCATGGCGGCGGAAGGCGAGCTCTTGCAAGCGGGCAGCCCGGTCTGCTCCGTGCGCCTGACGCAAAACCGCGACGAATTGACGGGCGTGTTTTACATTCCCGTGGACAAAGGTAAGCGCGTCGAGCCGGGCATGACGATTCAGCTTGCGCCGAACGGCGTAGACGTCACCCAGACGGGCAGTCTGATCGGCGTCGTCAAGAGCGTTTCCCAGTATCCGATTTCCGCCGAGGGGGTACGGAAAGGTCTCGGCAACGCCCAGCTTGCTCAGTATGTGTTGTCGCAGGGCGGCGGCGCGGCGGTAGAAGTGAAGTTCGACCTCGTGAAAGATGAAAGTTCCGAGTCGGGTTATCTCTGGACTTCCGTCGTCGGCAAGCATCGCCCAATCACGGCGGGCAGTTTCTGTACCGGCTCCATCGTCATTGAGCGGGAACCGCCGATTGAAAAGGTCTTTTACAAAATCAGCCAGTGGCTCAGAAGCCGCTAAAGGAGAAAAAACGTGGCTCCCCATGAAGATTGTGTCTTCATGGGGAGCCACGTTTTTTCTGATCTTACTGCGCGTTCATGGAAAGCTCGATGAGTTTTCCGGCAAGCTGTGCTTTTTGCAGGACTTCCTCGGTGATGGGGTCTCCGGCTTTGACGATAATCGCGCTGCTTCCCGCCATGATGTCGCGGGCGGCTTTTTTGCCGACGAGGAAACGACGGTGACGATCCATCGCCGCTTTGTCTGCGTCTTCAGGCTTTTTCGGCGTGGTCTCGGTCAGTTTTTTCGTCTTTGTCGCAGTCGATTTCTTCGTTTTCGGCGTCGTCGCTTTCTTCGTCCTTGCCGCAGGCTTTTTCTTCGGCTCAGGCTCCGTCTCGAGATCGAGCGTGAGCTCTTCCGGCGCGTCAGCTTTTTTCGATCGCGTCGACGGCTTCTTTTTCGGTTTCGGCTCTTCTTCCGGCTCCGGTAAGGGTTCGGGTTCTTCCACTGTGAATTCCGGCTCCGGCGTAGGCTCCAGTACGAGCGGCTCTGCCGGCTCCGGTGCAGGCTCGGGTGCAAAAGCGCTCATCAATTCCGGCGCGATTTCAGGAGCTGCGGTTTCTTCAATTTCCGGTTCCGGCACGGGAGCGGGTTCCGGCTCCGCGATAGGCTCCGGCGCGGGTTCGGGCTCTGCCGCTATGATCGGCTCAGGCTCTGCAACTATCGGTTTCGGGACAATTTCCGGTTCCGGCGCAGGCATGGGTTCCGGCACCGCTTCGACGATCGGTTCCGGCGCAGGCGGCTCAGGTTCCGGCTCCGGCTCCGGTGCGGGCGGGGGAGGAGGCGCGACGTTGTATTCTTCGACGATGTGCTTCCTGTCTTCGCCGTCGCCCGGATCGCCGATGACTGTCACCTGTTTTCCGAAGATGGAAATTTCGTCGGACACGATTTCAAAATCACTGCCGTCGGGGCGGGTGATCTGGACTTTTTCCACGACGCCGTCGTCGTCGATGTAAATCTCCGTGACCTTGCCGTTGATGGTGCCGGTCTTGGTGATGGCTTTCGTGCCGAGGATGCGGACGTTTGCGTCGAGCATGGCCTCAAAATCGCTGGCCTCTTCCAGCGTCAGGATGCTCTCGCTGCTCGTGACGGTGAGAGCGTCGCGGCCAATGGCGATGACGGAGGTGTAGGGCAGCAGCTTCACGCCGCGGTACCAGTCCTCGTCCTCGATGGTGATAGCCGCCACGGCGCCTCTTCTCGCGTCTATTACGAGCGTCTTGCTGACGCCCAGTTCGCGTCCCTCGGTGATGCTGATAACGGGCAGGCCCGAGATTTCCACGCTCTTTTTCGTCATGAATTTGTTCCCCCTGCTTGTCGTATTTCAATGGTGTCCTTATTTCCTAAAATGCAATATAACAATATAATATACTAATACTTTTCGGCGCGCAAGGCAAGAACTCTGCCAGGCAAGTTATGGGATTTTCTTTGCGGCGTCCGGCAGGATCGCCGGAATTTCTCGGCTTCGGGGCGGCCGCTCTTTATTGCGGAGATTTTTCCGCTATGCAGGATTAGGGGCGGGGCGTGTGGAATATATACAACCTGTATGGGAAAAAGAAAAAGGAAAGGTTGGCTTATTCGATGAACTTGGATTCAATTATCGCGAAAGCGCCCGTTGTGGAGCAAATCCGCGCGGCGAACGAAGTCGTTTGGGAAAATCCCGGCGTGCGTCCGTTTGACGAGATCAAAGGAAAGCTTCCGTTGGCGGCGTCGGATATCGACGATGCGGAGGCGCGGCTCGCCCGGTTTGCCCCGTTTATTGCCAAAAAGTTTCCGGAGACCGCGCCCCTTCATGGGATTATCGAGTCCCCTCTGACAGATATTCCCCGTATGAAGGACTTCCTCAACGAATCCTGCGGCGCCGGTATTACGGGGCGATTGCTTTTGAAACAGGACAGTCATTTGGCCGTTTCCGGCTCCGTCAAGGCGCGGGGCGGTATCTACGAAGTGCTGAAGCATACGGAGGACTTGGCCTTGGAGGGCGGACTTCTGGGGGAGGACTATACTGTTCTTGATTCCGAGGAATCGCGCGCTTTTTTCGGAAAGTATGCCATTCATGTCGGTTCCACGGGCAATCTGGGTCTCAGCATCGGCATCATGGGTGCCGCCCTCGGCTACCGGACGACGGTTCACATGTCGGCGGACGCGAAAGCGTGGAAGAAAAAACTTCTCCGCGAGAGGGGCGTTACGGTGGTGGAATACGATTCCGACTACAGCCTTGCGGTGCAGGAGGGCAGGAAACTTGCGGCGGGCGACGCGTTCAGTTATTTCGTGGACGACGAGAATTCCGCAGCGCTCTTTCTCGGTTATGCCGTTGCCGCGAGGCGTCTCAGGAAACAGCTTGCGGAAAAGAACGTCGCCGTGGACGCGGCGCACCCGCTGCTTGTCTATCTGCCCTGCGGCGTGGGCGGCGCGCCGGGCGGCATCACGTTCGGCTTGAAGCACGAATTCGGCGATGATGTCTTCTGCTTTTTCGTGGAGCCGACGCAGGCGCCGTGTATGCTTCTTGGCATGGCCACGGGGCTGCACAATGAGATCTGCGTTCAGGATGTGGGGCTGACGGGAAAAACGGAGGCCGACGGCCTCGCCGTGGGACGCCCCTCCAAGTTTGTCGGGAAGACAGTCGAAAAACTGGTGTCCGGCATCTTTACCGTAAGCGACGAAAAGCTTTACGTCTACTTGCGGGGGCTGCTGGAAAGCGAGGGAATCTTTATCGAGCCGTCCGCCTGCGCCGCCTTTCAGGGCGCAGTGAAGCTGCGCGAGATGTCCCGCCTTTTTCCCGAAGACGGGCGGACGGAGGAGCGGCTTCGCTCGGCCTGCCATATTGTCTGGGCTACCGGCGGCAGCATGGTCCCGAAGGAAGAACGGGAAGCCCTGGACGTCAAGGCGTAAGATTGGCCGCTTGATCGGCTTGTTCCCAAAGGAGGCGTCATTGTGAGGAAGGTTCGGATTACCGTGATGCGCAAAGCTTGCTATCAAGACCTGATGGAGAAATACGAGAACCCGATCGAGCATGCCTGCGATATGCAGGAGGGGCAAGCGTTCATCGCCGACGGGTGGAAACGTCCCGACGGGCTGTGCGAGAGCGCATGGGAAACGATGTCCCCCTTTGTCATGGCCTTGGCGCATGGCGCTGAGGATTTCTACGACGGGTGGATGAAAGACAAGCGGTCGGCCATGATTTCATGCAACGACGGTTTTCGTCCGGTCAGCTTTCTTTTGGAAGCGACAGACGAGGAAACCACTGCTTTGCGATAGATAAAATTTGTGCTAAAATAAAGCGGCCATATTTTTCGATTGGGGTGGAAATATGCAGGCGAATCAAGCCGATTGCAAGGGGAAATTCAGTATGGGAATGTTCCTTGTTGCGCTCGGCATAGTATACGGCGATATCGGCACGTCCCCGATGTACGTCATGAAGTCGATCATCGAGGGGAACGGCGGTATTGCCTATGTGGATCAGGAATTTATCGTCGGCTCGCTGTCGCTGGTCATTTGGACGATCACGCTGCTGACGACGATTAAGCATGTGCTGATCGCGCTGAGAGCGGATAACCACGGCGAGGGCGGAATCTTTGCCCTCTACAGTCTGGTCCGTCATTGCGGGAAATGGCTGATCGTCCCGACGATGATCGGCGGCTGCACCATGCTGGCCGACGGCGTCTTGACTCCTGCCGTGACGGTCACGACTGCCGTGGAAGGTTTGCGCAGCATCGAGGCCGTGGACGCGCTTCTCGGCAGCGGGCAGCTGATTGTCGTACTGATTACGCTGGCAATCATCAGCATGCTGTTCATGATCCAGCGAAGCGGAACCAGTTCGATTGGCAAGATGTTCGGGCCGGTCATGATGGTGTGGTTCCTGTTTCTGGGCGTCACCGGACTTTGGCTGACGCTGGGAGATCTTTCGATCTTGCGGGCGTTGAATCCGATCCATGCCATGCGCGTCCTCTTCAGTCCCGACAACAAGGAGGGGCTGATGATCCTGGGAAGCGTATTCCTGTGTACGAC
>JAFZRW010000067.1 GCA_017619685.1 Schwartzia sp. (in: firmicutes) | reverse complement strand
GGTCTCGTCGGGAATGCGCATCAACAGCGCAAAGGACGACGCGTCGGGCTACGCCATCTCGGAACGGATGCGCGTGCAGATTCGTTCGCTCAATCAGGACAATCAAAACACGCAGAACGGCCACAGTATGATGAAGGTCGCCGAAGGCGCCGTACAGAGTACTGTGGATATTTTGAAGACCTTGAAAGAAAAGGTCATCAATGCGGCGAACGATACGAACACCGACTCCGACCGCGCGCAGATTCAGAAGGAACTGAATCAGAGCGTCGACCAGATCAACGATAATGCGAACGTAACATATAATGGAAAGTACCTTGTCGACGGCTCGAAGAACGCAAAAGGCGGCGGGAATTTTACTACGCTGACCAATAACAGTCTTGATAAATCGACTACGGGAGGCACTGCCCTAACGAAATTGTGTGATCGCAATGGGCAGAGTTTGAATATCCATGTCGGAGACTCGTGCACGGTTTCTTATGTGCAGGACGGCTCGACCTATACGACGTCATTCGATGTCACGTCGTCTTCTATCTTGTCGGATATCTTGTTCAATGCGGAACAAATAAAAACGTCGACATTGACGTTTGCGACAAAGGCGAATGCGAGCGTTGCGGCTATTGAAGGCGTAGCAGATCCAGCGGCGCTTGCGGCGCAACAGGCGGCATTGGAACAAGCGGTATCTGATGCGGACAGCGCCTTGACGGCGGCGCAAGGGGTACAGCAAGTTGCACAACAGGCGGTCACTAATTACGGCATTGCAAAAGCAAATACTCAAAGCAAATTTGATGATTTATCAAATTATTATTTAAATACTGTTTGTAATGATAATCTGCTTATCACAAATGCGGGTAGTGTAGCTGATGCACAGGCCGAATATACTGCATGGAGTGCTACGGCTCCTTCTGGCGGTTTTCCTGATCCAAGCACCGTTTCAAATACAACTGCTTTTTATATGGCAATAAATACTGGAACGGCAGCATGGACGGGTAATTCTACTATACAAAATTTCCGCACTATATATTGGGCGGATTATAAGGCTGCTTATTCTGCTTTGCAGGGGGCTGGTAACGAAAGCACATTACAGGCAACGTTAGACCAAGCCAATGATGACTTGCGAGATGCTCAGGACGCGTATGATTTAGCGGTTGGAAATTTGAGGGCCTTTGCGTCGCCGACGATTATTTCGGACTCGAAGGTCGGCCTTGATTATTTCGGTAATATGCAGTATACGGCAGACCGTGAGAAAGCGCTGACCATCACAGCGATGTATGGAGGGATTGACGGACAGATTTCCGGCTTTACCGTCAGCATTACTGATTCCAAAGGCAATATCAACAAGTCGGCAAACGCAAAGCTCGACGCATGGGAAGAAACGATTCGCGGTGAAAATACTCGTGCGGAAGATAACGCGATTGTGATTCAAACAGGAACGAAAGCGAATCAAGCTATCAAGATTCGTCTGACCGATATGCGGGCACGGGCACTCGGCCTCCAGGGCAAAGACGGTACGATCCTGAACGTCTCGACGCAGGAGAAAGCCAACGCGGCGATCAACGTGCTGGACAACGCGCTGCAAAAAGCCATCAATCAGCAGACCACCATCGGCTCCATCGAGAGCCGCCTCGGATATACCTCGACGAACCTGACGACGGCGATCGAGAACGTCACCGCGTCGGAGAGCACAATCCGCGACGCCGACATGGCGCTGGCGATGACCGAGTACACGAGGAACAATATCCTCGCACAGTCGTCGCAGGCCATGCTCGCGCAGGCGAACCAAAGCTCCAATCAAGTATTGTCCTTGTTGCGTTAGCCCACAAACGCAGCATTACCTCCTCAATTCCGTTTTTGTCATCCTCCTTTCCGAAGAACCGCCACGCCCCTCCGCGTGGCGGTTTTTCCTATGTGAAAATCGTGCCATAAAAAATTTTGGAGTCAAAATTTTTGACTCCAATTTTTTTTATGGCAACAACAGACCAGGAGAAAACGTATATAAGACAAGGGATACAAGAAATGGCAGAAAATTTTGCAATAACCAAATAGATGTCGCAAGAAGAAATCATCTTCCTGCAAAGCGTTTTCCACGGTGAGAGGACATTTCTTTTTTCTTGACTATTAAAGAGCCGTAACCTATAATATTTCCCATGCGGGGCTTGTGCCCGCGTGAGTTATTTTGAGGAGGGGTATTTATGAGATTCGGGAAGAAGGGGCGCATGGCGGCGCTTCTCGCTGGCGTCATGATGCTCGGCGGCGTTTTGACCGGTTGCGGCGGCGGCGCAGGCGACGGAGACAAGAAAGCGGACGCGAACGAGATCAAGATCGGCGCGAATTTCGAGCTGACGGGCAACGTTGCGAACTATGGCGTTGCGACTTATGAGGGCCTCGAGCTCGCTATCGACGAGATCAACGCCGCGGGCGGCGTCAACGGCAAGAAAATCAAGCTGGTGAAGGCGGACACGAAGTCCGAGACTTCCGAGGCTGTCAACTCGGCGACGAAACTGATCGCCGACGATAAAGTCAAGGTTCTCGTCGGTCCGGCGACGACGGCTCCGGTCATCGCGGAGACGCAGGTCGCTACCGAGCATAAGATTCCAATCCTCGCGCCTTGCGCTACCAGCGCGAAGGTCACGGTGGACAACGGCAAAGTGCAGCCGTTCGTGTTCCGCAGCTGCTTCATCGACCCGCAGCAAGGCGACGTCATGGCGAAGTTTGCGAAAGAGAACCTGAAGGCGAAAACGGCGGTCATTTATTTCGATTCCTCGTCCGATTATTCCAAGAGCCTCGCGCAGGTCTTCAAGGAGAAGTTTGAGGCTGCGGGCGGCAAGGTCCTGATGGAAGAGGCTTTCGTGCAGAAAGACCAGGACTTCAAGGCGACGCTGACGAAGCTGAAGACGGCGGGCGCGGACGTCATGTTCGTTCCGGCGTATTATGAGGAAGTCGGCAAGATCGTGAAGCAGGCGCGCGAGCTTGGTATCACGACGCCGATTCTCGGCACGGACGGCTGGGACGATCCGAAGGTCAAGGATATTGCGGGCGCGGACGCGATCAACAACACGTTCTTCTGCACCCATTATTCGGATAAGGACGCGGAAGTCAAGCCGTTCCTCGATGCGTACAACAAGAAGTTCGGTCATGCGCCGAACGTGTTCGCGGCGCTCGGCTACGACGCCGGCAAGGTGCTGATCGACGCTCTGAAGCGCGCTGGCTCCGACGACTCGGAGAAGATCGCGAAGGCGATTGCCGAGACGAAGAACCTGAAGGCGGGCACGGGCACGATCTCGATGGACGCGAACCACAACCCGATCAAGCAGGCGGTCATTCTTGAGAACAAGAACGGCGGACGCGAAGTCGTTGCAAAGATCGTTCCGTAAATTGACATAGCCCTCCCCATTGGGGAGGGGGGACCGGCGAAGCCGGTGGGTGAGGTTTTCAGCGAGCCAAACAAGACCTCATCCGTCAGCCTCCGGCTGCCACCTTCCCCAGAGGGGAAGGCAGATAATGAAGGTAAAGGGGCCGCAGAAATGCGGCCTTCCTTTTTGAGGTGGTTTTCATGGATTTCATAAGCCAAGTGGTGCAGCAGCTTATCAACGGCGTTTCTCTCGGGAGTATTTACGCGCTGATCGCCCTCGGCTATACGATGGTTTACGGTATTATCAAGCTGATCAATTTTGCCCACGGCGATATTTACATGGTGGGCGCGTATATCGGCTTTTTCGCGGTGGCGCAGGCGGGGCTCGGGATTTTTCCGGCGCTCGTCATTTCGATGGTCTTGACGGGGTTGATCGGCTGTATCGTCGAGCGCGTCGCCTATAAGCCGCTTCGACACGCGCCGCGCATATCGCTCCTGATTACCGCGATCGGCGTTTCTTTTTTCCTTGAATATGCGAGTATGCTGTTCGTCTCGCCGACGCCGCGCACGTTCCCCGAGATTTTTGATTCGAGCGTCGCGTATCATATCGGCGAGTTTATCGTGAACGGGCAGCAGCTCTTGATTTTTGCGATTACGTTCGTGCTGACGGTGCTTTTGACATATATCGTGCAGAAGACGAAAATCGGCAAGGCCATGCGCGCGGTTTCCTTCGATACGGAGACGGCGCAGCTCATGGGAATCGACGCCGACCGCGTCATCGGCGCGACTTTCGGCATCGGCTCGGCGCTGGCTGCGGCCGGCGGCGTGCTCGTCGGCGTTTACTATAATTCGATCGATCCGCTCATGGGAATCATGCCGGGACTGAAAGCGTTCGTCGCAGCGGTTCTCGGCGGTATCGGCAGCTTGCCCGGCGCTGTGGTCGGCGGGCTGATCCTCGGCGTGATCGAGGCGTTCGTGTCGGGTTTCTTGTCTTCGACGTTCCGCGACGCGGCGGCTTTCGCGATCCTGATTCTCGTCCTCTTGTTCCGCCCCAGCGGCATTTTCGGACGAGATTCGCAGGAGAAGGTGTGAGGTGACGGCATGAATACATTGCAAAAACGGGACGCCGTCATGCTTCTTTTGGGACTCGTCATCTTCGCCGTCCTCTACGGTTTGATGGAGGCCGGCGTCATCGGCTCTTTCTGGAAGCTGAATATCCTGATTATCGGCGTGAATATCATCATGGCGGCGAGCCTGAACCTGATCAACGGCTACACGGGCCAATTCTCCCTCGGACACGCGGGCTTCATGGCCGTCGGCGCTTATGTGTCGGTGGTGCTGACCGCGAACTTCCACCTGCCGTTTATCGTGGCGCTTCTTGCGGGCGGCGCGGCGGCGGGCGCGCTCGGCTGCCTGATCGGTCTGCCGACGCTTCGGCTGTCCGGCGACTATCTGGCAATCGCGACGCTGGGTCTCTCGGAGATTATCCGCATCGTTTTGATGAATATCCAGTACGTCGGCGGCGCGGCGGGCTTTTCCGGCATTCCGCATCTGACGACGTTTCCGTGGGTGTTCTTCTCGCTCCTGGCGACGCTTTTCGTCATCAAGAATTTCGTGAACTCGACGCACGGACGCGCCTGCATCGCAATCCGCGAGAATGAGATCGCGGCGGAGGCGATGGGCGTCAACACGACGAAATACAAGGTCATGGCGTTCACCATTGGCGCGGCGTTCGCCGGCGTGGCGGGCGGTCTCTTCGCGCATATTTTCTACATCATCACGCCGCTTTCGTTTACGTTTATGCAGTCCTTCAATTATCTAATCATGGTCGTCCTGGGCGGGCTTGGTTCGATTACGGGCG
>JAFZRW010000009.1 GCA_017619685.1 Schwartzia sp. (in: firmicutes) | reverse complement strand
GTCGCGGTCGCTGACGGCGTCGAGGCTGTTCGTATAGATGCGCTCGAAGCGCAACTTCTTCGCGACGAGTTCCCGGTCGATGGGGAACGTGGTCCCTGCCAGCGCCCCCGCGCCCAGCGGCATGATGTCCGTCCGCGCGTAGACGCCCCGGAAACGCTCGAAGTCGCGTGTCAGCATTGAAAAATAGGCCATCAGATGATGCGCGAAGAGGATCGGCTGCGCCCGCTGAAGATGCGTATAACCCGGCATGATGACGTCGCCGTACTTCCTCGCCGTCTCGACGATGGCGCGCTGCATATCGAGGATGAGACGAAGCACCTCGAGGGTTTCCCTGCGCATATAGAGATGTGTGTCGAGGGCCACCTGATCGTTCCGGCTGCGGGCCGTATGGAGCCGCGCGCCCGCGTCGCCGATAACGTCGGTGAGACGCTTCTCGATATTCATATGGATATCCTCAAGCGCCACATCAAAGGAGAACTCGCCCCGCTCGATCTGTGCGAGAATATCCTTCAGGCCGCCGACAATCGCGTCCCGGTCCTCCGCCGTGATGATACCGCAGGCCGCCAGCATCTCCGCGTGCGCGATGCTGCCCGCGATGTCCTCGCGGTACATGCGCTTATCAAAGGAGATTGACGCCTGAAAGTCGTTCACCATCTCGTCCGTTGTCTTCGCAAAGCGGCCGCCCCATATTGCAGACCCTTGGGAGCAACGCGACTTAGGTTCTGCTGTATGCAGGGAATCGCGCAGCGATTCATCGTACATTTTTTCGCTCATTTGAGCAATCCCGTCTTTTCCTGCATCAGCGCACGCACCTTGATTGGCAGGCCGAAGAGATTGACGAAACCGGTGCCGTCCGCCTGATTGTAAACTTCGTCTTCCTCGAAAGTAACGAATTCCTGATTGTAGAGCGAATACTCGGACTTCGAGCCCGCCGAGATGATATTGCCGCGGTAGAGCTTCAGACGCACCGTGCCCGTGACCGTCTGTTGCGTGCTGTCGACGAAGGCGTCGAGGGCCTCGCGAAGCTGGGAGAACCACATGCCGTCATAGACGAGCTCCGCATAGCGTTGCGCGACAAGCTCCTTATAATGGAGCGTCGCACGGTCTAGGGTCAGGTATTCGAGTTCACGGTGCGCATAGAAGAGAATCGCTCCGCCGGGGTTCTCATAGACACCGCGGGACTTCATGCCGACGAGGCGGTTCTCGCAAATATCGGTGATGCCGATGCCGTGCTTCGTGCCGATCTCGTTCAAAAGCATCAGGAGCTTCTTCGCGCTGCGCAGCTTCTTGCCGTTCACGCCGACCGGCACGCCTTCCTTGAACTCGATCTCGATGACCTCGGCCTTGTCGTTCACTTTTTCCGGCGCCTTCGTCACGAGGAACATATCGTTCTTCGGCGCGTTCCACGGGTCTTCGAGGTCGGAGCCTTCATGGGACAAGTGCCAGATATTGCGGTCCATGCTGTAAGTCTTGTTTTCCGTCGCGATGGGAATCTTGTGCTTCTTCGCGTAGGCGATCTCGTCCTCGCGAGAACGAAGCTCCCACTCGCGCCAAGGCGTGATGATCTTCATCTGCGGCGCAAGAGCCTTGACCGAAAGCTCGAAACGCACCTGGTCGTTGCCCTTGCCCGTCGCGCCGTGCGCGATGGCGTCGCATTTTTCCTTCTTCGCGATCTCGACGAGCTTCTTCGCGATGACCGGACGCGCAAACGACGTGCCGAGGAGATACTTGCCCTCGTAGACAGCACCCGCCTTCAACGTTGGCCAGACGTACTCCGTCAGGAATTCTTCGGTCAGATCGGCGATGAACACCTTCGACGCGCCGGAAGCCAAAGCCTTGTCATGCACGACGGAAAGCTCGTCGCCCTGCCCGATGTCGGCGCAGACCGCGATGACCTCGCAGCCGTCGTAGTTCTCCTTCAGCCACGGAATGATGACCGACGTGTCAAGGCCGCCAGAGTAGGCCAGCGCGACCTTCTTGACTTTACCTTTTGCCTTTACGGCCGTTTTCGCCTTCACGGGCGCTTTCACCTTAGCGACCGCTTTTGCTTTCGCAGAGGCCTTTGCCTTCGCGGTTGCCTTAACCTTCGTCTTCGCTTTAACTTTTGCCATGAAAAACAACTCCTTTATAAAAATAAAATTTATTGTATTGCCATATATAAAGGCTTTACAGCCTATGGAAACTTGTTCAGGCGGTCAGCCCATCAAGAGCGTCATGATTGCTTTTTGCGCGTGCAGGCGGTTCTCCGCCTCGTCGAAAATCACGTTGGCGTTCGCCTCGAAGACTTCGTCAGTGATCTCCTCTCCGCGATACGCAGGCAGACAATGCATGACGATCGCGCGGCGGTCGGCTTTCTTCATAAGCGCCGTGTTCACCTGATACGGCGCGAAAATCTTCTTGCGCTTGTCGTGCTCTGCTTCCTGCCCCATACTGGCCCAAGTGTCCGTCACGACGACGTCGGCGTCCTTCACCGCCTCCGCCGGATCGGTGGTCAGCGTGATGCTCGCGCCCGTATTCTTCGCATCCTTCAACGCATTTTTCACGACCGTCTTGTCCGGCTGATGCGTCTTCGGCGTAGCCACGACCAGCGTCATGCCCGTTTTCGCCGCGCCGTAGAGGTACGAATTCGCCATGTTGTTGCCGTCGCCGACGAACGCGACTTTCAGCGACGAAAGGTCTTTTCCTTTATGCTCGCGCAGCGTCAGGAAATCCGCCATGACCTGGCACGGATGCAAAAGATCGGTCAGCGCGTTGATGACGGGAATCCCAGCCCACTCTGCCAGTTCCACCGCCGTCTCATGCGCAAAAGTGCGGATCATGATGCCGTCGAGATAACGCGAAAGCACCCGCGCGGTGTCGCGGATCGGCTCGCCGCGTCCAAGCTGCGTATCGTGGGACGAGAGGAACAGCGCGCTGCCGCCAAGCTGATACATGCCGACTTCAAAGGAAACGCGCGTCCGCGTCGAAGACTTCTCAAAGATCATGCCCAGCGTCTTGCCTTCAAGATAGCGATGCGGTACGCCGCTTTCCTGCATCGCCTTCAGATTTGCCGCAAGATCGAGAATATCCTCCACATCGCCCGGCATAAGATCGTGTATCGAAAGAAAATCCTTATCCATAATCAACCAAACCTCCTCACGCGAACCTGGGCAAAACGCGCTCCAACACGTTCACGACCTCGTCGATCTCGCTCTTCGTGACGATCAGCGGCGGCACGAAGCGCAGCACGTTCCCCGCGGTGCAGTTGATGATCGCGCCTTCGTCAAGACACGCGTTCACGATATCGCGGCCTTCCTTCGTAATTTCCATGCCGAGAATCAGACCCATGCCGCGCACTTCCTTGATAAACCACGGCAATTTCGTCTGCAAAGCCATGAGCCTCCCCTTGAAATACTCGCCCATCTCCCAGACGTTTCCAAGGAACTCCGGCGTCATCGCGTCGAGCACC
>JAFZRW010000066.1 GCA_017619685.1 Schwartzia sp. (in: firmicutes) | reverse complement strand
GGAGGCTCCCGTGCCGCAGGACGCCCGCGTGCTGCGGCTGCCTGAGCCGGGTCTCTTGCCAGACAAGGAAGTGAATTTCCTCGAACTGGTCGAGATGCGCGCGTCGATTCGCGAATACAGCGACAAGGAACTGACCTTGCAGGAGCTTTCTTTCTTGCTCTGGTGCACGCAGGGCGTGAAAATGGCGCTGGAAAATGGCGGCACGATGCGGACCGTACCTTCGGCTGGCGCGCGGCATGCCTTTGAGACGTATTTGCTCGTTCATCGCGTGGAGGGAATTCCTGCGGGGCTTTATCGTTTTCTTGCGCTCGGTCACGCGCTGCTGCCGATCGCAAACGGTGAAGAGGCAGACGCGGCGATGCTTCCCGCTTTCAAGGCGCAAAACATGGTCAAAAACAGCGCGGCGACGTTTTTGTGGTGCGCGGATTATCGGCGTATGAGTCATAGATTCGGTCCGCGTTCGGCGCGTTATGTTTTCCTCGACGCGGGGCACGTTTGCCAGAATCTTTATTTGGCGGCCTATACCCATCAAATCGGCGTTTGCGCGGTAGGCGCCTTTGACGACGAAAAGCTCAACGCCGCGCTTGGTTTCGACGGGGAAAACGATTTTGTGGTTTACGGCGCGACGGTCGGGAAATTGGCATAAAGTTAAAACTGCGGCATGTCATTATTGACGCGTCGCAGTTTTTTTATAAATTTGCCTTTTTTCTTCATCCGTAATAAAATAAAACGGTATTGGATATTTCGGGAATGGACTTTTTGTTCATTTCCTTTTGGGAGGAAGTTATGGAGGAGAAAATTGCACAACTGAAACAGGAAGCGGCGGATATTATTCGGCGGCATACGGATACGCTGCCCGAACTGAACGACGTTCGTGTGAAACTGTTCGGCAAGAAAGGGGAATTCACGAGTCTTTTGCGCGGGTTGAAAGAACTGGCGCAGGAGGAACGTCCGCGCATCGGACAGATCGTCAATGAAGCCCGCGGACAGCTTGAAGCGCTTCTGGAGGAAAAGAAAGAAGAACTTAAAGCGCGCGATATGGCTGAGAAACTTGCCGGTGAAAAACTCGACGTGACGCTTCCCGGTCGTCATAAATGGCAGGGACATCTTCACCCTTTGACGCTGACGCTCGACCGTATCAAAGCAATTTTTATGGATATGGGCTTTACCGTCGAGGAAGGGCCGGAAATCGAGCGCGATTATTTCAATTTCGAGGCGCTGAATCTGCCCAAGGATCATCCGGCGCGCGATATGCAGGATTCGTTCTATATCACGGAAGAAATCCTGATGCGGACGCAGACTTCTCCGGTACAGGCACGTACGATGCAGGCGCATGAACCGAACACGCCGATTCGTATGATTGCGCCGGGACGCGTGTACAGGCGCGACGATTATGACGCGACGCATTCGCCGATGTTTACGCAGGTTGAGGGTCTTGTAATCGGCGAGGGGATTCGCTTCTCCGATTTGAAAGGAACGTTGGAACTTTTCCTGCACAGGATTTTCAACGATAATATCGGCGTCCGTTTCCGTCCGAGCTTTTTCCCGTTCACGGAGCCGAGCGCGGAAGTGGATATTTCCTGCGTGATGTGTCACGGCAAGGGCTGCCGTGTCTGCAAAGGTACGGGATGGCTGGAAATTCTCGGCGCCGGCATGGTGCACCCGCATGTCCTGGAAATGAGCGGATACGATCCAAAGAAAGTTTCAGGCTTCGCGTTTGGTCTTGGCGTTGAACGTATAGCAATGCTGTCCTACGGCATCGACGATTTGCGCCTTTTCTATGATAACGATCTGCGATTCCTGCGGCAGTTTGAGTGATTGAAATGGCAGGGGATAAAAATTCCTAACAGTAAGGAGAAAGAGAATATATGCAGGTATCAATAAAATGGCTGAAAGATTATATTGATATAGAAGAGACGCCGGAACAGCTCGCGGATCTATTGACCATGGCCGGCGTTCCGGTCGAAAATGTCGTCCGCGCGGACGAAGGACTGGAAAAAGTAGTGACGGGAAGACTGGCGGAAGTCGTTCCGCACCCTGATTCCGATCATTTGCAGGTCTGCACGGTGGACGTCGGCGAAAAGGAGCCGTTGACGATCGTGACGGGCGCGCCGAATGTCAAGCAGGGACAGGTCGTTCCGGTGGCGCTGGTGGGCGCGCATTTGCCAAACGGGCAAAAAATCTCGAAAGGTAAATTGCGGGGCGTCGCGTCGATGGGAATGCTTTGCTCGGCGGACGAACTTAAAATGGAATTGGCGAATTTACCGGAGGAGCAGAAGACAGGCATCTATATCTTGCCGGACGATACGCCGGTGGGACAGCCTGCCGCGAAAGCGCTGGGACTTGACGACTGCATTTTGGAATTCGAGCTTACTGCGAATCGCGGCGATTGCTTCAGCGTGTTCGGCATCGTGCGTGAAATTTCCGTGCTGACGGGGAGAAAACCGCATTGGCCGGAAATCGGCGCCAAAGAAGACGACGCGGCGAAAGCGGAAGATATGGTGAAAATCGCCATCGACGCGCCGGATCTCTGCTCGCGTTTTTCGGCGCGCGTGCTGAAAAACGTGAAGATCGGACCGTCGCCGGAGTGGATGCAGAAGAGGTTGGAAGGCGCAGGAATCCGTGCGATCAACAACGTAGTCGACGTAACGAATTTCGTTATGGTAGAGCTCGGGCAGCCGATGCACGCTTATGATTACGACGAGGTTGTCGGGCATAGCCTGACAGCGCGTCGCGCGAACCAAGGGGAGAATGTGCATACATTGGACGACTCGTCGCGTCTTGCGAAAGGCGGCGAGCTTGTGATCGCCGATGCGGAAAAACCGGCTGGACTTGCAGGCGTCATGGGTGGTCTCGAAACGGAGATTACGGAAAAAACGACGACGGTCGTACTGGAGGCGGCTTCATTCAACGGTCCTTCCATTCGCCGTACTTCCCGTGCATTGGGGCTTCATTCCGAGGCGTCGGGCCGTTTTGAGCGCGGCGTAGACGTGACGGGAACGGTACGCGCGCTCGATCGTGCCGCCCAGCTTCTTGCCGATATGGGCGCGTGCAGCGTCACAAAGGGAGTCGTGGACGTCTATCCGGTCAAGAAAGAGCCTGCGGCGGTGGAATTCACGGCGGAGGAAGTTAACGGAAGACTTGGAACGGCAGTCGCGGGTGAAAAGATGAAGTCGATCCTTGAAAGTCTCGGCTTCGATATAGAAGAAAAAGGTGCGGGAGCATATCGCGCGATTGTTCCTTCATGGCGCAACGACGTTTCCTGCATGGAGGATATTTCCGAAGAGATCGCGCGTATTTATGGCTTTGATCATATTCCTTCCACGACGCCGCAGGGCGAAATCATGGAAGCGCGTCAAAGCGCGCGGCAGGCGTTTTCGGATAAGATTCGCCGCGTGCTCGCCTCTCTCGGCATGGATGAGGCGAGATCGTTCGCCTTTACGCATCCGTCGATGTTCGACAAGCTGAACGTTCCGGAGGACAGTCCGCTTCGTCGTGCGATCCCGATCATGAATCCGCTGACGGACGAATATCCGCTGGTACGCACGACGCTTCTGACCAATCTTTTTGAGAACGCGACGCGGAACTTCTCCCGCAAGAATGAGGACGTGCGCCTCTTTGAGCTTGCCCCGGTATTTTTGCCCAAAGCGCTTCCGGTGACGGAACAGCCGGATGAAGTTTTGAAGCTGGCGGGAATTCTGTCCGGTCGGCGTGAGCCGGTCGGACTGGGACAGGACAGCGCGGCGCTTGATTTCTACGACGCAAAGGGCATAGTTGAAGAGCTGTTTTCCGCGCTTTCGATTTCGCGCTATACCGTCGAGGCAGGCGAGCATTTTGCATTGCATCCGGGCAAGACGGCGATATTCAAGAAAGGCAAGGAGGTGCTCGCCGTGGTCGGCGAGGTGCATCCGGCGGTGCAGGAAGCCTTTGGCGTCACGAAAAAAATGTATATCTTTGAAATGGACGTGGCGACGCTTCTCGCGCACGCGGAAAAGAACTTCACTTCGCAGCCTTTGCCGAGATATCCCGGAATCTCCAGGGATCTCGCTTTGATTGTTTCAGAAGAAACCGCCGCGGCGGACGTCGAGCGCGTCATCAAAAAGAACGCGGGGCCATATTTTAAAAATGTGGCGTTGTTCGATCTCTATACAGGAAAGCAGATCGGCGAAGGTAAGAAGAGCCTGGCGTTTGCGCTGCATTTCCAGTCAGGAGAGAGGACGCTGACCGACGAGGAAATTGACGCGGCCTGCAAAAAGATTGTCGAATCGGTAGGGAAAGAATTTGGCGCTGAGCTTCGGATGTAAGGAGCGATAAGATGGAGCAGAAGGTTATCGTTGATATTTTCGGCGAGAAATTCTCACTCAAGACGGATCAGGATCCTGAATATCTGAAAAAGTTGGCGGCTGTCGTCGACAAGGAAATGCGCGCCGCTTCGCGGCAGGTGAATAATCTTTCCGGAGCGCGTGTGGGAGCGCTTGCCGCTTTGAAGCTTGCAGACGAGTATTTTCAGCTCAAGAAAGATTTCGATGAACTGACGGAACTGGTGAAGAAGCGTTAAAAAGCACCGGAGACCGCAATGGAACTGGATATTGCTGAATGGGGGAATTCATGCTATAGTGTAGACGTTATATATTGGGGAAATTATGCGCGGGGGGTTCGCATGTTCAATTTTCAGCATAAAAATACGGAGTTTTTCGATTGCTTTGTCGAAAGCGCCAAGTGCTTTTATCGTGGAGCGCTGATGCTTGACGAGGTCATGCTTGACTATACGCGGGCGGCGGAAAAGATGAAGGCGATCATCGATCTGGAGCATGAGGCGGACGCCATCAACGATAAAATCATTGACGAGCTGAACCAGACGTTTATCACTCCGATTGATCGTGAAGATATTTTTGCGTTGGCCAACGGTCTGGACGACGGCGTCGATTATCTGCAAACGACGCTGCAGCGGCTTGTTATTTACCGTACGGGGCAGGCGAAAGAAGGCGTCGTTTCCATGACGAAGCTGCTTCTGGAGTCGACGAGCGAAATCATCAAGTCGTTTGAGCTATTGAAGGACATCAAAAAGAATCGTGAACTCATCCTGGAGTCTACGCATCGGATCGGAAAACTCGAGAGCGAAGGCGATCGCGTTTATCGTCAGGAGATTGCATACCTTTTTGACAATGTGAAAGATCCTATCGAGCTTATCAAGTGGAAAGATATTCTGGAGAATCTGGAGGACACGCTGGATCATTGCGAAGATGTTTCGGATATGATTCGCGGCGTGGTTATGAAATATGCCTGAGCTGCAGTATATGATTTTCACGGTCATCGGGCTTGCGTTGTTGTTTGATTTCATCAACGGCTTTCATGATACGGCGAACGCCATAGCGACGTCGGTTTCGACGCGGGCGATCAGTCCGCGGAACGCAATCTTGATGGCGGCGGTTTTGAATTTTCTGGGCGCGATGTACTCGACTGGCGTTGCGAAAACAATCGGCAGCGACATCGTGAGCAGCGCGATCCATGTTGACGAGCATGTGTTGATTGCGGCGCTCATCAGCGCGGTTTTTTGGAATCTCTTTACATGGAAACTCGCGCTGCCGTCAAGTTCGTCTCACGCAATGGTCGGGGGCGTTATCGGCGCAGTGCTTGTTTCGACGGGCGTCATGGGGCTGAATCTCGTCGGCATCGGGAAGATCATTCTTTCCTTGATCCTATCCCCGTTGATCGCGATCATCACCGGCTATTTCGTGATGCATCTTTTGTATTTGCTGTTCGGGGAATGTACGCCTTATATCGTAAACGGCCGGTTCAAGAAAATGCAGATCGTCTCTGCGGCGATGATGGCGTTCTCTCATGGGTCGAACGACGCGCAAAAGTCGATGGGTATCATCACGCTGGCGCTTTTATCGGGCGGTTACATCAGCGAGTTCGAGGTGCCGACTTTAGTGAAAGTCCTGGCGGCGACGGCTATGGCTTTTGGTACGGCCATGGGCGGCTGGAGTATCATCAAGACGATCGGCGGCAAGATATTCAAGCTGGAGCCCATCAGCGGCTTTGCGGCTGACCTCAATTCGTCTCTCGTCATTTTTTCGGCGACTTTGCTGCACCTGCCGGTCAGCACGACCCACGTCGTGTCCGGCTCGATCATGGGCGTCGGCACGGCGAAGCGGATTCGCGCGGTGCGCTGGGGCGTCGCGCAGCAGATGCTCGTGGCATGGGTGCTTACGATACCGTGCACCTCTTTGATTGGATCGCTGGTTTATCAGGTTACTCTTTGGATATTTTGAATGAGGTGGTGTTGCTTGGGAGAGCGCAGGCTTTTCTGAGCTTTTTTTATTGAGGCGCGAGATGCGCAATAACCTATAGAAAGGATTTTTCATGATGGACGGAAAAGACAAACGGGAACGGATTTTGCGGGATCTAATACAGGAACAGCCGAAGGAAAACGATATGATTGTCGCCGCGATAATCAACGGAGAAATCAAGGGCCTCGGCGATACGATTGAAGATGGGCAAACGCCCGCCTGGGTGTATCTGACCAGTCCTATCGGCGAGCGCGTATATCGGCGCTCCGTGTTGTTTCTTGCCATCGTCGCGATGCGGGAAGTCTACGGCGCGGCGGATACCGAGTTGATTGTGCGCGCTTCGCTGAACGGCGGCCTGTATTGCGATTTGATGCTTCCGGGCGGCGTGACGGACGGGACTGTCACAGCTATCGAAGTGCAGATGCGCGCCATCGTAGCAGAGAATCGCGCAATCAGCCAACGCGTCGTGTCGAAAGAGGAAGCCGTGCGGTTGTTCAAGGAAACGCGGCAGATTCCGAAAGCGAATCTTTTAAACACGTTGCCGGAAGAAGAAGTCGTATTGCATACCTGCGGCGAACAATACGACGATCTTTACGGCGTTATGCTCGACCGTACGGGAGAACTTAGCTGTTTTGACTTGAAACGCGTAAACGGCGGCGTTTTGCTTCGCTTGCCGAGCGGCGGCAAAGGACTTTCCCTTCGTCCGCCGATTGCCCAGCCCAAATTTACCCAAACGCTCAAAGAATCGAAAAAATGGGCGAAAATTATGCACTGCGAATATATGCCGGACCTCAACAGAATCATTCAGTTGGGGAAAACAGGCGATTTGATTCGCGTATCCGAGGCGCTGCATGAGAAAAAGATAGCCGAGATTGCCGACCGGATCGCGGAAGGAATCAAAAAAGCTCGTCTCATCATGATTGCCGGACCGTCATCCTCAGGAAAGACCTCCTTTGCCCAGCGGCTTAAGGTGCAGCTTCGCGTGAACGGTCTGACGCCAGTTTCCATCTCGCTGGACGATTATTTCGTGAATCGAAACGAAACGCCGCTGACGCCGGAAGGGGCGTATGATTATGAATCCCTGCGTGCGCTCAACGTCGAGCTTTTCAACGAACATCTTGTCGCGCTGATGCAAGGGAAAGAAGTCGCGCTGCCGCGTTATGATTTCGTCACGGGCGAGCGGGAGGACGGCGCGAGACCGCATTTTTCCATCCCGCCGGAGCAGCCTATCATCGTCGAAGGAATTCACGGATTGAACGAGGAATTGACGCATGCCGTGCCGCGCGACGAGAAATTCAAGATATATGTCAGCGCGTTGACGCAGCTCAATATCGATATGCATAATCGGATTCCGACGACCGACGCGCGTTTCGTGCGCCGTCTTGTGCGCGATTATCAGTTCCGGGCGTCCAGCGCGATCAAGACGCTTCGGCAATGGCCGGACGTA
The DNA here is from genome assembly GCA_017619685.1 of Schwartzia sp. (in: firmicutes). Lineage (GTDB taxonomy): Bacteria > Bacillota > Negativicutes > Selenomonadales > Selenomonadaceae > RUG12372. The sequence continues at coordinate 15,440 of JAFZRW010000066.1, read as the reverse complement.
CGGAAGGGCGAGGAGAAAAATATTTTCCCCTTTCAAGAGGACGCGGACGCCGTTTTCAATTCCGCGCTGATCTATGAATTGGCAGTATTGAAGAAATATGCGGTGCCGCTTCTTTCTGCGGTCGCTCCCCATGAGGTCGGTTATGCCGACGCGCAGAATATTCTTCAATTCCTTACGCAGTTCGGAAGCATAGATGACGAAAGCGATATCCCGAACAATTCTATTCTGCGCGAATTTATCGGGAAATCCTGTTTCTTTACAACCACGGGCGATTTGAAAGAATAAGCGATTTGAACAAAACAAAAAGGATTCGCAAAAAACGCGAATCCTTTTTGTTTTGTTTTGATTGATGTTACGGTTCCTCTTCGGTGATCTCGTCTGTCGATACGTTGTAAACAAGGCGGGAGAGATGTTTCTTTTCTCCGGCACGAATGCGCATGATGTTGCCGGTACATTCGGCAATTTTCGTATCCCAGTTGAAGACGACGTCGTCCGCCTTGATGGTCAGGTCGCCGCGCTCAAAAAGAATATTTTCTTTCAGATGGGCGATATGTCCGCGTCCTTCGACATAGAGGTCGTCGCCCCGAAACGTGATGCCTTCCTGCAGAAGTGTTACGTTTCCCTGCGCCCAGACTTCCTGCGTGATAAGGCTGACCTGCGCGTGGTCGGCGGTTACGGCTCGGTTTTTCTGAGCAACGCGTACGTTGCCGTCGAGAAGATATCGACCGGTCATGAAGTCAAAAGTTTGTCTGTCGCATGAAATATCCGGTTTCTCGGCAAACGCCGTCGCTGTCGGCAACAGGAGCAGAAGGGCGAGAACGAAGCCCTTGAAAAATTTAGCGAACCTTATATCCATGATAAAAACCTCCTTTCCCTAGGGAAACACCGAACAAGTCCCACCGTGCCTCTGACGGATCTTTTTCCGCCTGTCGTTGTCAATGCCCTCTCGACGTAGCGATGCTACGCCTTCGAGGCCCTTTCCTGGACAGCCGAAAAAATCCCTCGCCAGATGCACGAATTGACTTATTCGTTGTTTCCTTGGTGATTTTATTATAGCGATTCTTTGCATATACGTAAAGCGTCATGACAGTTGCGGACGAAGAGAAAACAATGTATAATTGCGGCGTAGCTTCGAAGACCCTTGTAAGAAAGTGGGGGATCGTTATATGCAGAAGAAAGTGCTCGAGCTGTTGCGTGAAGCAGGGGACAATTATATTTCGGGCGAGGAGATTGCCACGCGGCTTGGCGTTTCCCGTACGGCGGTATGGAAACATATCCGTGCGCTGAAAGCGGCAGGTTACGAGATAGAGAGTCATGCACGGAGAGGGTATCTGTTGCTGGAAGCGCCCGACCTTTTGCTTCCGCAAGAGCTTCAGCCGACGCTTCGGACGAAGGTCATCGGGAAAAAGATGGTGCATTATGAAGAAATCCCGTCGTCGAACAACGAGGCAAAAAAGCTTGCGTTGGACGGCGCGCCGGACGGTACGGTCGTCGTGGCGGAAGCCCAGGGCGCCGGCAAGGGAAGACTTTCGCGCGGTTGGTATTCTCCGGCGCGAAAAGGGATATGGTTTTCCGTCGTTTTGCGTCCGGACTTTTTGCCGCAGGACGCGCCGAAATGTACGCTGATGGCGGCGGTGGCGGTTGTGCGCGCGATGAAGGATATGGGATTTCCCGTCGGTATCAAGTGGCCAAACGACGTCCTTGATAATAAAGGGCGGAAACTGGTCGGAATCCTGACGGAGCTCAGTGCGGAGATGGAGCGCATCAATTTCGTCGTCATTGGCACGGGAATCAATGTAAACCTTTGGCCGGAAGATTTTCCGGACGATATAAAGGATATTGCGACGTCTCTCGGCATGCTGCGCGGCGGCAAGGTTGATCGCGTGGAACTATTTGCGCGCGTATTGGAAGCGTTGGACGATCTGTATTTGAGCGTAGAGAAAAAAGGATTCGGCGATGTGCTCGACGAATGGCGCCGTTATTCTGTGACGCTTGGCCAGGAAGTCAATGTGATTGGCGTCAAGGAAACGTTCTCGGGAACGGCGGCGGATATCGACGCGGACGGCGCGCTTCTGATCGACACGCCGGAAGGCCGTCGTCGCGTGCTGGCGGGCGACGTTTCCATCCGTCCACGTAAGAAGTAGTAAAGAAGTACGGAAAAAGAACCGGCATAATCAGCAGGGGATTTGGGAGGAAAGCGATGCTTTTAGTTTTCGACATCGGCAACAGCAATATCGTGCTCGGCACTTACGAGGGAAAGCGATTGATGAAGCACTGGCGTATATCGACCGACCGGCAGAAAACCGGCGACGAATACGGAATGCTCATCAACAATCTTTTCCGTTTTCAGGGAATTCGCATGACCGATATTGACGCGATCATCATTTCGTCGGTAGTGCCGCCGCTGGTAGTGCCGCTTGTCAAGATGTGCGAGCGATATTTCCGTTTGCGTCCGCTCATCGTTGGTCCTGGGATTAAAACAGGTATACGACTCCGCTATGAAAATCCTCGGGAAATCGGTGCGGATCGTATCGTCAATTCCGTAGGAGCATTTGAACAGTACGGCGGTCCGTTGATTGTCGTGGATATCGGAACGGCGACGACGTTTGATATCGTGGATACGAACGGCGATTATCTCGGCGGCGTAATCGCGCCGGGCATCGGTATTTCGACCGAAGCGCTTTTCCAGCGTGCCGCACAGTTGCCGCGCGTCGCGCTCGTCACGCCGAAGACGGTCATTTGCAAAAATACGGTTACGGGAATGCAGGCGGGCGTGATTTTCGGCTTTGTCGGACAGATTGACGAGATCGTTCGGCGCATCAAGGCGGAAATGAAGCAGGAGATGAAGGTCGTAGCGACGGGCGGTCTTGCGCGCATGATTGCCCGCGAGTCGAAGACGATCGAAAAGGTCGATACGTTCCTGACTTTGACCGGTCTTCGCGTGTTGTACGAGCGCAACCTTCCGCAGGAGGAAAAGAAGAGCGACGATAAGAAATGCGCGGACAGAAAATCGGACGATAGGGCCGTCTGATCATAATGAAAATAGGGAATCTTGATTTTCCGACGCCCGTTTTTCTGGCGCCGATGGCGGGCGTGACCGATACGCCGTATCGTATCCTCGCGCGTGAAATGGGCTGTGCGATGGCGTTTGCGGAAATGGTCAGCGTACTCGGTATTCATTTCCGCAATGAAAAGACGTTGGAGATGCTGAAAACGGTGCCGGAGGAGCGTCCGCTGGCGATGCAGCTTTTCGGCGCGAAGCCGGAGCCCGTCGCGGAAGCTGCGGCTTATGTGGAAAGCCTTGACTGCGCGGACGTGATCGATTTCAATATGGGATGTCCGGCGCCGAAGATCGTAAAAAACGACGCGGGTTCCGCGCTTTTAAAAGACCCCGAACGAGCGGAGCAGATCCTTGCCGCGCTTGTGAAAGCGACGCGTCTTCCGGTGACGGTAAAAATGCGGATCGGCTGGGACGATTCGAGTATCAACGCCGTGGAAATGGCGAAACGTGCGGAAGCGGCGGGGGTGTCGGCAATCGCCGTGCACGGCCGGACGCGCGAGCAATATTATAAAGGACACGCGGATTGGAAAATGATTGCGGCAGTCAAACGCGCGGTAAAGATTCCGGTGATTGCCAACGGAGATATTCGCACGACAGACGACCTTTCACGCGTTTTTCGTGAGACGTGCTGTGACGGCGTGATGATTGGACGTGCGGCGCAAGGGAATCCTTGGATATTTCGCGCGTTTCGTTCTTTCCTGGAAAACGGAACGGAGCCGTCCCCGCCGACGGTGGCGGAGCGCGGCGCGCTGATTTTGCGTCATCTTGATATGCTGATTCAATACAAAGGCGATTATATCGGCGCAAGAGAGATGCGAAAGCATGCGACATGGTACACGAAAGGCATGAAAGGCGGCGGGGAGCTTCGCGACGCTTTTAATCATGCGGAGACAAGAGAAGATTTCCAACGGATTGTCGAGAAGATGGTAGAAAAGAGTGGAGATGATAATTTTGGCAGATAAAAAGAAGAAAAAGGATGAGAAGGACATTCACGCCTGGAATACTTACACGGCGGCGGAAAAGAAGAAAGTCTATGCACTTGCGGACGATTACCGCGATTTCATTTCCAACTGCAAGACGGAACGTGAGAGCGTCGCTGAAGCGATTCGCATGGCGAAAGCCGCTGGATATGTGGAACTGTCCGAGATCCTTCGAAAGAAAAAGAAGCTCAGGGCGGGAGACAAAGTTTTTGCCGTCGGCATGAAAAAAACGGTGGCGCTTTTTCAAATCGGCACGCGTCCCATCGAGGACGGACTTGCCATTCTCGGCGCGCATATTGATACGTGCCGCCTCGACCTGAAACAGAATCCTCTTTATGAAGACAGCGGTATGGCCTATCTCGATACGCATTATTACGGCGGTATCAAGAAATATCAATGGGTGACGCTGCCGCTCGCGCTGCATGGCGTCGTCGTCAAAAAAGACGGAAAAACGCTCAACATTACGCTCGGGGAAGACGAGGGAGATCCTGTCTTTTGCGTAACCGACCTTTTGATTCATCTCGCACAGGAGCAAATGGAGAAGCGCGCGACGAAGGTTATTGAAGGCGAGAAGCTGGACATTCTCGTAGGCACGCTTCCGTTGCCGGACGAGGAAAAGAACGCGGTAAAGGCCGGCGTGCTCGCGATCCTTTCCGCGAAGTATGGAATCGAGAAAGAAGATTTCGTTTCGGCAGAATTGACGCTTGTTCCTGCGGGGCGCGCCCGTTCGATGGGCTTTGACCGCAGCATGACGCTCGGTTATGGACAGGACGATCGCGTTTGCGCCTTTACTTCGCTCAGAGCGATGCTGGAAACAAAAAAGACGAAGCATACGGCGTGCTGCCTCTTGGTCGATAAGGAAGAGATTGGCAGCGTCGGCGCAACCGGTATGCAGTCGCGATTCTTTGAGAATGTGCTCGCCGAATTGATGGAGGCGATGGGAGAAAAAGGAGAGCTTCGTCTGCGCAGAGCGCTGGCCAACTCAAAAATGCTCTCGTCGGACGTAAGTTCCGGATTCGATGTGCTCTATGCCAGCGCGTTTGATAAGAAGAATGTCGCTTATCTCGGCGGAGGCATGGTGTTCAATAAGTTCACAGGCGCGCGCGGCAAATCCGGCTCCAACGATGCGAACGCCGAGTACCTTGCCGAACTGCGCGCGATCATGGACAAACACAAAGTGCGTTTCCAAACGGCGGAGCTGGGAAAGGTTGACCTTGGCGGCGGCGGCACCATTGCTTATATCATGGCGCTTTACGGTATGCAGGTTGTCGACTGCGGCGTTCCGGTGCTTTCTATGCACGCGCCGTGGGAGGTCACAAGTATTGTCGATCTTTACGAAGTAACAAAAGGATACAAAGCGTTCCTTTCTGAAGTTTAAGGAAACACCGAATAAGTCCCTTTCGCCCTTGCCGGTTCTTTTTCCGTCATGCTGCGGCAGATGTCGCTCGACGTAGCTCTGCTACGACTTCACGCCATCTTTCTTGCCTGACGAAAAAATCCCTCGGCAAGGCCATAAATTGACTTAATCGTTGTTTCCTTGAAAATCTCTTGACAACGGATATGTGCGTATCTATAATATTAAAAAATATGAATCTGCCTTCCCAATCGTTCGGGAAGGCAGTTCTGTATTTCACGGGAGAGTGCAAAACGCTCTCATTTTCGTTAAGGAAAAGAAGGGAACAGATAATGGTTTTAGATCGATTGCTGCTGTTGCCAAACGAGGGCGACGGTTATGCGGCACGGCAAAAATGCGGCGAGCGCGCGGGTGCCATTGGTATCGGCGTCAATCTCGTCCTGTTCGCGGTCAAGTTAGCCGTCGGCGTCGCTTGCGGTGCGGTAGCCGTCGTGGCGGACGCGCTGAACAATTTATCCGATGCGGGGACTTCGCTGGCAATGATTTTCGGCTTTCGTATCGCCGGACGTCCCGCTGACGCCGAGCATCCTTTCGGACACGGGCGCGCCGAGTATCTGGCAGGGCTTTTTGTTGCGGCTGTCATTCTGCTCGTGGGCGTCGAGCTGTTCCGCACTTCGATAGAAAAAATCTTTGCGCCGGAGCCGCTGACCATCGACAGGATCGGCGTCACGTTCCTGGCGCTTTCCCTGCTTTTGAAAGTCGGTCTTGCTTCGATGTACTTTAAAGTGGGAAAACGCATACAATCTGCCGCTCTCGAGGCGGCAGGAACGGACAGCCTGACGGACTGCATCGCAACCTCCGGCGTGCTCGTTTCACTGGGCGCTTACGCGATGGCCGGAATTAATATTGACGGTTGGGCGGGCGTTTTTGTCTCCGGTTTCATTCTTTATAGCGGGTGGGAAGCACTTCGCGCCGCAGCCGATCCTTTGCTTGGAACGGCAAACGATTCTGCGTTGGCGGCGGATATTCGTCGTATCGTAATGGAAGAGAAGGGCGTGCTCGGAGTCCACGATCTTGTGCTGCACGGTTACGGCGCTGGACGTACATTTGCGACGCTGGATATCGAGCTGCCTGCAGAAATGCCGCTGATTGAGGCGCACAACATTGCGGATCGCGTTGAACGGCGAATCCAGGGCGCTCTTTCCATATCCGTGACCGTACATATCGATCCGGTGGCTACGGACGACCCGGAGGCGGATCGCTTGTTCGTGCTCGCGTCGCGTCTCCTTACGTCCATTGATACGAGGCTTTCAATGCACGACTTTCATATCGTGCCTTATCGGGACGGAAGAAAAATCAGTTTTGAAGTGTCCTGTCCCGAGGATTTCGACATGAGCGATCGAGAACTTCGCCGCGCGTTCCTGCGCCGTTTTTTGGCGAAACGCCCTCGCGACCGCGCAATCATGCATGTAGATCATCATTTTTGTTAAGAAATTCGGAAATTATAAAAAGAAAAAGGAATTTGGCTGATTGTGTCGAACTTTCCTAATATCAATATTGGGGAGGATTTGCTATGAAAAAACAACTGGCGGCCATTGCGGCGACATTTTTGCTTATGACGGGAACGGCGTACGCTGCCGACGGCGGCGTTGAGGGGAAAATCAGAGGGCCGCTCAATCTTGGATTCGAGGTCGTCACACGCGACAGCGGACGCGGCAACTGGGATCGGGGAGACTCCGGCGTAGGCGTTGCTATTGGCGGCGGCGCAAGAAAAAAAGTGGACAAGACCGTCGAGCTGCAGCTGATTTCCCGCACGGCGGATTTGAACGCGCTGACGAAGGACGAATTGACCGCATGGTATAAGGACGGTATCGCGCCGGCCGGGGCTGATGTGTTTATCACGAAAAGCGCTGAAGACGGATCGTATGCGTTCACAGGCATTCCGGAGGGAAGTTATTATCTTGTTGTGCTTATGCCGGGCGGCGGCAATCTGACCGGCGAACCGGACAGGACGACGGCTGCGGAAGATTTGAAAAAGTTCCTTCCAAATTGGGATGCCTATCAGCTGCTCACGGTTGGAATGAAACTCTATTCTGTGCAGATGCTTGATGTACACTCTGACAAGGTTACGCGTTTTGACTATGATTTTGCTGCGCCCGGTCTTACGGAGCGCGCCAGGAAAAAGGAATAAGATAGCAGGAGGGAAAACTGCGTGTCATTCTCTGTTGTGGAGATATTAGGCGTTCCGGTGGCCGCGTTGACCATGCGGGAAGCGGTCGAACAGGCGGAGCGTTGGATGGACCAGCGGCGAGGCGCCTTGATTGCCACTGCGAACGCTGAGATGATCATGAACGCAACGCGCGACGAGGAACTTTTCGAGATATTGCGTTCTGCCGATCTTGTCGTGCCGGACGGCGCGGGAACGGTCTGGGCGGCCCATCATTTGGGATATGAGATGCCTGAACGCGTTGCGGGTTACGATCTTTCGCAGGAGCTTCTGCGGCGCGCGCCGCAAAAAAATCGGCGCGTGTTTTTTTTCGGCTCGGCGCCGGGCGTAGCGGAAAAAGCGAAACAGAAAGCGGAAGAGCTTTATCCGGGGATTTCCGTCGTCGGCGTTCGGAACGGCTATTTTAGCAGTGAAGAGGAGCCGGAAATCATACGGGAGATTCGGGAGGCGCGTCCTGATCTTCTGCTCGTTGCGCTGGGCGTACCGAAGCAGGAAAAATGGCTGAATAAACATAAAGAAGAATTGGACGTTCCCGTGTCCATCGGCGTCGGCGGTACATTGGACGTTATGGCTGGGACTATGCGCCGTGCGCCGGTCTGGATGCAGAAAGCAAAATTGGAATGGTTGTTCCGCGGTCTTTTGCAGCCCAAACGGGCAGGACGCCTTTTAGCGTTGCCAAAATTTGTTTTTCGCGTCCACGCCTCGAAAAAATAGTAGACAAAGCGAAAAGGGAAAGATATAATAAATTGAAATAAGCGCGGTTGCGCTATTTTTGTGTGCAGTCGATTAGAAGGGAGCGAGGTGAGCGCGATGATTTTACGGGACGGATACACATATATCTTTGCGGCGTTAGCGGCCGCCGTTTTATTTGGCTTTGCGTTCCAACCGTATGCGGCGATTCCGTTTGTCGTCCTGGCTCTTTATTTCGCGTATTTTTTCCGTGATCCGAATCGTTCCGTACCGGAGGACAGTTCCCTTCTCGTTTCGCCGGCGGACGGAAAGGTCATGGAAGTCGTTTCGCTTGACGACGACGATTTTGTCAAAGAACCATGCAACAAAGTCGTGATTTTCCTTTCTATTTTTGACGTGCATATCAACCGAAGCCCGATGCAGGGGGAAATCAAATGCCAGCAATATATTTGCGGTCGATTCAAACCTGCTTATAAAGATTCGGTCGGCTTTGAGAACGAGCGGCACATGATCGGCATTGAGAACGACAAGTTGAGGATTACGGTTACGCAAATCGCCGGTATTTTGGCGCGGCGAATCGTTTCGTGGGTTACGCTCGACGACGTGTTGGAAAAAGGGGAGCGATACGGCTTGATTCGTTTCGGTTCTTGTACGGAAGTCGTCATGCCGAAATCTGTCGAAGTCATGGTAAAAAAGGGCGACCGGGTCAAAGGCGGAGAAACTATCATCGGGAGGGTAAAGTCTGATGACATATAAGGCTTTGATACCGAATATGCTCACATCGTCTAATCTTGTTTTCGGCGTATGCTCTATTTTTTCAACGATGCAGGGCAATCTTTTCTGGGGTTCGCTGTTTATCCTGATTGCGCTTGTGGCAGACGGACTGGACGGACGCGCCGCGCGCTTTTTCGGCGTCAGCAGTGAGATCGGCAAGGAAATGGATTCGCTTTGCGATCTCGTTTCTTTCGGCGTTGCTCCCGGTATTCTGGCGTATGTTTTTTGCCTTGATGCTTTCCATTGGTTCGGCTGCGCGGTGTCTATCTGTTTTGCGCTTTGCGGCGCTTGGCGGCTGGCCCGTTTCAATGTGAACGTCAATATTGTGCATGGGTATTTCATGGGGCTTGCGATTCCTGCGGGCGGTTGTTTTGTAGCGACGTCCACGCTTCTTATGCAGGCGATCGGTTTTGATCCCCATTCGCTCGGGTGGATATATCCGCTGGTCATGCTGGTCATTGCTTTTTTGATGGTCAGCAAAGTGCATTATCCTGATTTCAAGGGGAAAGGCGAACCCGTTTACGGCGTATCCAAAGTTGCTTTTATTATTATCTTTGCGTCGATCCTTTATGTCGGCCGCGGCGCTCTTTGGTGTGCGGTCTTGTTTGCGATTTTTGCGACCTATGCGGCTTTGGGCGTTATCAATACGACCATGTCCAAGGTTGCAGGTAAGTCCTAATCCTGTCTGGAGAGGTTTATTTCATGGAACATTGGTTTGACCTCATCATGATTCCGATGCAGGTCTTTATTTTTCTTTTTACCATCTATTACTTTATCATCGGCTTCTGCGGCATGTGGCGCAGAAAAGAAGATAAGATTCTCACGCCGGAGAAAAGTTTCGCGGTTATCGTGGCTGCGCATAATGAAAGCGCCGTTATCGGGCAGCTTTTGGAAAATCTCTTTGAGATGGAATATCCGAAAACGCTGTACGATGTTTTTGTCATCGCAGACAACTGCGAGGACAATACGGCGGAAATCGCGCGGGAAAAAGGCGCTATTGTCTGCGAGCGCTTCAGCGAGACGGGAAAAGGCAAGGGCTTTGCTCTTGAGTGGATGTTCGACAAGTTGTTTTCAATGGAGCGTCAATATGACGCGATCGTCGTTTTCGATGCGGACAACCTTGTGCACCCGCGGTTCCTGCTGGAGATGAACAATCGCTTGCTCAAGGGCGATAAGCTGATCCAAGGCTATCTTGATGCGAAAAATCCTTATGATACTTGGATTTCCGGAACGTTTGCCATTGCTTTTTGGGTCATCGACCACGTTTGGCATTTGGCTAAGACGAACATTGGTCTTTCCTCTGTTCTCGGCGGTACGGGCATGTGTATCGCCTCCGACGTTCTGAAGCGGCATGGCTGGGGAGCTACTTGCCTGACCGAGGATATGGAATTCACGATGAAGTCCCTTGCCGAGGGAATCAAGACGACATGGGCGCATGACGCTATCGTTTATGATGAAAAGCCTTTGACGTTCATGCAGTCATGGAACCAAAGGAAACGCTGGGCGCAAGGTCAGTTTGACGTCGCGCATCGGTTTATTCCTATAATGCTGAAAGCCGGTATCGAACGCCGCGACATTCGGATCCTTGACGGTTGCCTGCATTTGATCCAACCGCATTTCTTGCTGATCTCGACTTTCTTTGTTATTCTCAGCTATATCCAGCTGGCGGTTCCGCCGTTTTACACGAGCATTTATAAGTTCATGCCGTCTGAGCTGATGTCGTTTATCATGTTCGGACAATACATTTTGCCGGTCATCATTCTGTTGAAGATTCATGTGAAGTGGAAAGCGTGGTTTTATCTGCTTCTCTATCCGATTTTTATCTATTCATGGATCCCGATTGTTTTTTTAGGCTTCCTGCACCGCAATGAGCATGAATGGAGCCACACGCAGCACACCCGCGCGCTCACCTATGAGGAATTTATGGATAAGAAAAATAATTGACATATTGCATTATTGTTTTGCTTATGGTATAGTATCGAAATGTACGGGCGGTCCTCTGGACAGAAATGATTCTGCCACGAACGTCGCGAAATAGGAGGAAAACAGAAATGAACATCATTGAAGCGTTGGAAAAGGAGCAGCTCCGCTCGGACATTCCCGAATTTCGCCCAGGCGATACGGTTCGCGTCCATGCGAAGATCGTCGAGGGTACGCGCGAGCGTATTCAGGTGTTTGAGGGCGTCGTCATCGGACGGCAGGGCTCGGGCGTTCGCGAAATGTTCAAGGTGCGTCGCATTTCTTACGGCATCGGCGTAGAGCGCACGTTCTTGGTACATTCGCCGCGAATCGACAAGATCGAGGTTGTGCGTCGCGGCGTCGTCCGTCGCGCGAAACTTTATTATCTGCGCGGCCTCACGGGCAAGGCGGCTCGCATCAAAGAAAGACGCTGACGAAATTAGGGGCTGGCGAAGGTCAGTCCCCTTTTTTGTTATTTGGAGGGACGATATGAGTTCTTTGGGAGAAGAAGCAAAGGATTGGATTGTATCCATCGCGACTGCCATCGTTCTCGCGTTGATTATTCGCACGTTTATCGTGGAGCTGTATTTGGTGGACGGTCCGTCGATGCGTCCGACGCTGCAAAGCGCGGAGCGGCTCGTCGTCAATAAATTCATCTACCGTTTTCGCGAGCCGGAGCGCGGAGAGATCCTCGTTTTTCAGTATCCCCGCGATACGAGGCGAGACTTTATCAAGCGCGTCATCGCGGTGCCGGGCGACACGATTGAAATCAAGGACGGGCAGGTTTATGTAAACAGCCAGCTCATAAACGAGCCGTATATCCTGAGCAAGACGCGCGGCGACTACCCGCTGGCCGAAGTGCCCGCAGGTCATATTTTCGTCATGGGCGATAACCGGAACAATTCCGAGGACAGCCGCTTTGCGGACGTGGGTTTCGTGCCGTACGACCTGGTAAAAGGCAAGGCGATTCTCGTATTCTGGCCTTTTGAGCAGTTCAAGACCTTGCCGTAAGCGGCGGTTTGTGATACTATTAAAATAATTTCATACGAAAATCTTTGGGGCAGGGTGCAATTCCCGACCGGCGGTGAGGGACGAAACAGTTCCGTAGCCCGCGAGCCGAAAGGCATGATTCGGTGAGATTCCGAAGCCGACAGTGAGGAATCGACAAGAATTTTCTTGGAGATTCCGTAGTCTGGATGGAAAAAGATTGTTGTTTTATTGCGTATTTGTGCCCCGGAGGAGTGTATTCTTCCGGGGATTTTTATTGCGTTGATTGTGAGGTGAGATCGTTGGACGAGGAGATGTATATGCGCGAAGCGCTCAGAATAGCAGCGCATGGACGTGGACGGACGTCGCCGAATCCAATGGTCGGCGCTGTTCTGGTCAAGGACGGGCGCATTGTCGGCGAGGGTTGGCATCGAAAAGCAGGGACGGAACACGCCGAGATACACGCGCTTCGTATGGCGGGAGACCTGGCACACGGCGCGACACTGTATGTGACATTAGAGCCCTGCTCCCATACGGGACGCACGGGGCCCTGCGCCAAAGCGGTAATCGAGGCGGGCGTGCGGCGCGTCGTTGCGGCCATGGAGGATCCGAATCCGCTTGTCAGCGGGCGGGGCTTTCAAATGCTTCGCGAGGCCGGCGTCGAAGTCGCTTGCGGACTTTTGGAGCCGGAAGCGAGGCGGCTGAACGAAGCGTTTTTGACATGGGTAACGAAAAAGCGTCCGTTTGTCACGCTGAAAATTGCTATGACATTGGACGGGAAGACTGCGACGGCAGGCGGCGAGTCAAAATGGATCACAGGAGAGGAAGCGCGGCTCCGCGGGCATATCTTGCGCGATGAAAACGACGCGATCCTTGTGGGAATCGGCACCGTGCTTGCCGATCGTCCGTCATTGACGACGCGGCTGCCGGAGGTCAACGGAAAAAATCCGTTGCGGATAATTCTCGACAGCAAGGCGCGGACGCCGCTTGATGAGCCGATGCTTCATGACGGGGCAGCTCCCGTTTTGATTGCGACGACGGAGACGGCGCCAAAGGAAAATGTGGAGCGGCTTCGCGCGGCGGGCGCGGAAGTCCTGTTCGCGGGCGCGGGACAAACCGTGGATTTGCCTTTGCTCCTTCAAAGCCTCGGCGAGCGTAAAATATGTTCTCTGCTCGTCGAAGGCGGATCGACGGTTCATTTTTCGTTTTTGCAAGAGAAGCTTGTCGACAAGATATACGCTTTCATTGCGCCGATGCTTGTCGGCGGGAAAGGCGCGACGCCCGCCGTCGGCGGCGAAGGTTTTTCGCGGCTCGCCGACGCGGCCCGGCTGACGGATATAAAGACGGAAACGATTGGCGCAGACCTTTGCGTCAGCGGATATATTAGGAAGTGAGCGCGTGTTTACAGGAATCGTGGAAGAAGTTGGACGTGTTCGTGCGATTGGGAACGGGCGCATAGAGATCGACGCCGACAAAGTGACGCAGGGCACGGAGGTCGGCGACAGCATCGCGGTCAACGGCGTCTGTCTGACGGTCACGGCGTTCACGAGCGGCGGTTTTACGGCGGACATGATGCCCGTCACGCTGGCGCATACGTCTCTTGGAACTCTGCGGATGGGCGATGGGGTGAATTTGGAGCGCGCGCTGACGCTTTCTTCGCGGCTCGGCGGTCATATCGTCAGCGGACATATCGACGGCGTGGGGCGCGTGCAAAGCGTGACGGTGAAAGAAAATGCGAGAATCCTTTGGATCGAGGCGTCGTCGTATCTTTTGCGGTACATCGTGTCGCGCGGATCGGTGGCGCTCGACGGCGTGAGCCTGACGGTGGCTGAGGTCGACGACAAGGGCTTTTCCGTTTCGCTGATTCCGCATACGCAGCAGGTCACGGCGCTGGACGGAAAAAAAGCGGGAGATTCCGTCAATATCGAAAACGACGTCATCGGGAAGTATGTGGAAAAATTGCTGCATACGCCGGCCCCGTCGGAGAAAATGCAATCCGACGGATTGACGGCGGCATTTCTGCAAAAATGCGGTTTTTGATTTAAGATGAATATGAAGCGGGAGGCAATAGGATGAGCTTTGCGAAAGTAGAAGACGCCATCGAGGACATACGGCAGGGGAAAATGCTGGTAGTCGTCGACGACGAGGACAGGGAAAACGAGGGCGACCTGATTATCGCGGCGGACAAGGTGACGCCGGAAGCGGTCAACTTCATGGCGACCTACGCGAAAGGATTGATCTGCACGCCGATGGAAGGCGACAGGCTCGACGCTCTCGATATCACACAGATGGTCGCGAATAATACGGACAATCACGAGACGGCCTTTACCGTCTCCGTGGACGCGGTGACGACGGACACGGGGATTTCCGCCTTTGAGCGATGCCAGACGGTGCGGCTTTTGATCGATCCCTCGGCGAAGCCGTCGAGCTTTCGGCGGCCCGGGCATGTATTCCCGCTTCGCGCAGTTCCGGGCGGCGTACTTCGGCGGGCCGGACATACGGAGACGACCGTAGATTTGGCAAAATTGGCGGGGCTTTATCCGGCGGGGCTTTGCTGTGAGATCATGGCGGACGACGGGCACATGATGCGGACGCCGCAGCTTTTGGAGTTTGCAAAGACGCATGGGCTCAAGATGATTACGGTGCAGGATTTGATCGCCTATCGGAAGCGAACGGAAACGTTTATCCGTCAGGTTGCGGACGTGGATTTTCCGAGCAAATACGGTCATTTTCGTATCAAGGCATACGAGAGCACGCTGGACGGAAAATGTCATCTCGCCGTCGTCAAAGGCGACATATATGGGAAAAAGAACGTGATGGTGCGCGTCCATTCCGAATGTCTGACCGGAGACGCTCTCGGCTCCATGCGGTGCGACTGCGGAGACCAGCTTGCGACGGCGCTTCGCCGTATCGAGGCCGAAGGCGAGGGCGTCGTGCTTTATATGCGCCAGGAGGGGCGAGGCATCGGACTCGCGAATAAAATGCGCGCTTACGCGCTTCAAGATCAAGGGAAAGACACCGTAGAAGCAAACGTGCTCCTGGGCTTCGCGCCGGATCTCAGGGATTATGGCATCGGCGCGCAAATCCTTTCCGATCTTGGATTGACGAGCATCCGCCTTTTGACGAACAATCCAGCCAAGCGCGCCGGACTGGAAGGATACGGACTCTCCATCGTCGAGCGCCTGCCGCTGGAAATACATTCCAATCCGTACAATCATCATTACCTTGAAGTGAAGAAGAATAAAATGGGACATATATTAGAGGAGGAGTAAAAAATGGCGAACATCATTGAAGGAAACATCACGGCGAAAGGATTGCGGTTTGCGATTGTAGCTTCGCGCTTCAACGAATTCATTACGTCGAAGCTGCTGGAGGGCGCGCTGGACATGCTGCGCCGCCATGGCGCGC
>JAFZRW010000065.1 GCA_017619685.1 Schwartzia sp. (in: firmicutes) | reverse complement strand
TCGAACTTTCCAATCGCTGATCGTAACATCATGCCCCCACCGTTTATTGAAACAGACGGCGGGGGCTTTTTTCGTTCTTTTTTCTTGTCGCGGTCGGAGCATTTGTGCTATTATAGACCGGTGCGTATTTGGGACACAGGGAAACGCTATTATTATCTGGAGGCTGTTGGCTACATGGGAAAAAACAGGAACTCATTTTCAGGGACGGTGGGATTTGTGCTCGCGTCTGCGGGCAGTGCGATCGGGCTGGGGAATATATGGAGGTTCCCTTATTTCGCGGCAAAAAACGGCGGCGGTCTCTTTCTTGTTACTTATTTGTGCTTGCTTGTGACTTTCGGCATTACGCTGCTGGTCACAGAGATTGCCATCGGGCGGAAAACGAGACACAGCCCGCTTAGAGCTTATGGAACGATTCACCCCAAGTGGCGATGGATCGGTATTTTTTCCACACTGGTGCCGTTTCTTATCCTTCCTTATTATTGTGTGATTGGCGGTTGGGTGCTGAAATATTTCGTCGTGTTTTTGTCCGGCGATCTGGAATTGGCGGTAGGCAGCGGCTTTTTCGTGGAGCATATTCGGAGCGTGGCGGAGCCGCTCGTGTTCATGGCGATTTATATATTCCTGACGGCGTTTGTCATTTACCGGGGAATCAATCAGGGCATTGAAAAACTGTCCAGGATCCTTATGCCGATTCTTTTGCTGCTTGTCATCGGCATCGCCTGCTTCTGCCTGACGATCCGGTTTGACGATGGTTCCGTGGTCAGGACCGGCCTGGACGGGCTCAAGGTGTACCTGATTCCGGAAATTGGCGATATAACACTGGCGAGATTGATGTCGGTCGTTTTGGACGCCATGGGACAGCTCTTTTTCTCCATCAGCGTCGCCATGGGAATCATGATTGCCTATGGCTCGTATTTTGACGACAAGGGCGATATTCTCAAGAGCGCCGTGCAGATCGAGTTTTTTGACACGTTCGTCGCGTTTCTTGCCGGCGTCATGATTATTTTGCCGGTTTATGTGTTTTTGGGGAAGGACGGCATGAGCGCGTCGGGGCCGTCGCTCCTTTTTATCTCTATGCCGACGGTGTTTCATTCTATGGGAGTCGTCGGTACTGTCGTCGGTACGGCGTTTTTCCTGATGGTGTTTTTTGCGGCGCTGACGAGCTCGATTTCCATTATGGAAGCGGTGATCTCGTCGTTGATGGAGGCCTTTTCCTGGACGCGGGAAAAGGCGACAATCATCGAGGGATTGGTCGCGCTGGGAATTGGCGCCGTCGTATGCCTCGGCTATAATGCGTTGTACTTTGAGATCTCGATGCCGCATGGCGCTACGGGGCAAATCCTTGATATTTTCGACTTCCTCAGCAACAATATTTTCATGCCGGTCGTGGCCATCGCGACTTGCCTGCTGATCGGTTGGGGCGTAAAGCCTGAGATTGTCGTCGACGAAATGACAAAGAACGGAGAAACCTTCAAACATAAATGGTTCTATTCCGTTATGATACGTTTTGTCGTTCCCGTGCTCCTGACGGTGCTCTTTATGCAATCGCTGGGGTTGATCAGCGCTTCCTGAGCGGGGTCCCTTTTATTTGACAGAAGCGGGAATATGGCTTAGAATTTTTATTACAGTTTTTATGTCATTCTTTCGTATTTTTGTTCGCGCCCCAAAGCGGGCGGAGGAGGTTTTTCATGGCAAAGGAATCGGCGAGGACGACGCGCTCGAAGAAATCCCGTTCCGCAAAAAAGAGCGGGGGCGGTCTCTGGCGGATTTTTCTCGGTTTTGTCATCGTCATGCTCGTCATGCTGACCGGCATAGGCTGCGGCTTTTTGACGGCAAGCATGAATACGCGGCCGAATCTTGCGGAGGATCTTACGCCGTCCGCTTCGTCGCAGATTTATGACGTCAACGGCAACGAGATTGCGAATATCCATGCGACGGAAAATCGTATGCCCGTGAAAATCGCGCAGATCCCGAAAGACCTCCAGAACGCGTTTATTGCGGTGGAGGACGCGCGTTTCTACGAACATTCGGGCATCGACCCGCGCGGCATCTTGCGCGCGCTTTGGGCGAATATTACCGGCGGCGGCGTGTCCGAGGGCGGCTCGACAATCACGCAGCAGCTTGCAAAGAATGCGTATTTGACGCAGGAACGCACGCTGAAACGCAAGATTCAGGAAATGTTTCTTGCGCTCCAGCTTGAGCGTGAATATTCGAAGCAAGAGATCTTGGAATTCTATCTGAACCAGATTTATTTCGGGCAGGGCGCGTACGGCGTGGAGGCGGCGGCCAAGACGTATTTCGGCAAGGACGTCAGCGCGTTGTCGTTGAACGAGTGCGCGATGCTCGCTGGCATCCCGAAGAGCCCGAATTACTATTCGCCGTTCAACAATCTGGAGGCGGCGCGGGCGCGTCGGGCGACGGTATTGGAGCAGATGGCGAAGTATCACTACATCAGCGACTCGGAGGCGAGCCGTCTGAAGAGGGAAGACCTGAAGCTCGTCCGCCCGAAAACGGGGGACATCACCGAGGCTTCCTATTTTATTGATTATGTCGTACAGGGACTTATCGATAAGTACGGCGCGGACGCCGTATATAAGAGCGGCCTGAAAATTTACACGACCATAGATATGGATATGCAGCGGGCGGCGGAGGCCGCGATGAAGATGCTGCCGACTTTCGAGACGGACAAGAACGGCCTTGCGCAGCCGCAGGGCGCGCTCGTCGCTATCGATCCGCACACGGGGCAGATCAAGGCGATGGTCGGCGGCCGCGGCACCGATCAGTTTAACCGCGCGACGATGGCGGAACGTCAGCCAGGCTCGGCGTTCAAGCCCTTCGTATTCGCGGCGGCATTGGAAAACCGCTTTACGCCGAATACGATCATCGAAGACAGCCCGATCATGGTTGGCGATTGGGAGCCGGAAAATTACAACCGCAATTATAACGGCAAAGTGACGCTTCGTTATGTGGCGGAGCAGTCCCTGAACGTGCCGACGGTCAAGATCGCACAGAAGATCGGTATGGATAAGCCGATTTACTACGCGCAGGAAATGGGTATTACTACCTTCGTGCTGGACGGGCCGACGAATGACCGGGGGCTTGCCACGTCGCTGGGCGGCTTGACGCGAGGCATGACGCCGCTGGAACTGACGAGCGCGTACGGTACGTTCGCGAATCAGGGAATCCATGTCGAGCCGACGGCAATCATCAAAGTGCTTGACCGCAACGGAAAAATCCTGGAGCAGGCAAAGCCGAAACAGAAAAATGTAATCAGCGAGGCCAGCGCGGCGGATCTGACGGATATGCTGCAGGGCGTTCTGACGCGCGGCACCGGTACGGGCGCTGCGATAGGGCGGCCTGCGGCGGGCAAGACGGGAACGACCAGCGATTACTGCGACGCCTGGTTCGTCGGCTACACGACGGATCTTGTGGCGGGCGTTTGGATCGGCTGCGACGACAACAGCGACCTTGACGGCATGACGGGCGGCAATCTGCCCGCTTCCGTCTGGCAGTCGTTCATGGAAAAAGCGACGGCGAATATGCCTGTGCGCCAGTTTGAGGGCGGCTCGGGCTATAAGAGCGACGCTATGGACGAGCTGAAAGAGGACAATGCGCGCCATAACCAGAAACGCGATAAGGAGCAAAAGCAAAATCAGAACCAACGACCCAATCAACCTTCGCAGCGTCCGACGCAGTCGCCTCCGAAACGTGAAGAGCCGCAGCAAAAACGGGAAACGACGCCGACGAAGCCTGCGCCGACTACGGAAACCACGGAGCCGGAACCGGAAGCGCCGACGCGCCCCGTTCCGCCTTCCGTACCGACTGCGCCGAGTATGACGGGCGGAATGGGAAAAGGCAGATAAGCAAAACAAGCGCGTTTGCAGCGCGCGGAAGGAGATACAGATGTCGGAAAACGTTTGGGAGGAACTGAAAGAACGCGGATATATCGCGCAGTGTACAAACGAGGAGGAAGTCAAGAAACTCCTTTCCGAAGAAAAAGTTACCTTTTATATAGGGTTCGATCCGACGGCGGACAGTCTTCATGTCGGACATTTTCTCGCTTTGATGGTAATGGCGCGGCTTCAGCGCGCCGGGCACCGTCCGATTTGTCTCGTGGGCGGCGGCACGGGCACCGTCGGCGATCCGTCGGGGCGCACGGATATGCGCCGTGTGATGACCGACGAGGAAATCGAGGCGAACTGTGAACGGTTTAAGGGCCAGATGGCGCGTTTTCTCGATTTTTCCGACGGAAAGGCGCTGATGGTCAACAACGGCGAATGGCTGCGGAAACTCAATCATATCGAGTTCCTGCGCGACGTCGGCGCATGTTTTTCCGTGAATCGTATGCTCGCGGCGGAGTGCTATAAGAATCGCATGGAGCAGGGGCTTACTTTCCTCGAATTCAATTATATGACGATGCAGGCGTACGACTTCATGGAGTTGAACCGTCGGCACGATTGTGTGCTTCAGTTGGGCGGCGACGACCAATGGTCGAATATCATCGCGGGCGTCGAATTGATCCGCCGCCGCGAAGGGCGCGCGGCTTATGGCCTGACGCTTTCGCTCCTGACGAAGAGCGACGGCAAGAAAATGGGCAAGACGGCGTCGGGCGCGCTTTGGCTCGACGCGGAAAAAACGCCGCCGTACGATTTTTACCAGTATTGGCGAAATATCGACGACGGCGATGTAGCACAATGTCTCGCACGGTTGACGTTCCTGCCGATGGACGAAGTGCGGCGCCTTACGGAGCACCGCGACGAGCGTATGAACGAGGCGAAAAAGATACTCGCTTACGAGGTCACGCGTCTTGTGCATGGCGAAGCGGAAGCCGACAAGGCGAAAGCGGCGGCGGAAGCGCTTTTCGGCGGCGGCGGCGACGCGGCGACCATGCCGACGGTCGAGATCGCTTCCTCGGAGATAGGCGCGCGTCTTCTCGACGTGTTGGCGCAAAAAGGCGTTGTCGCGTCGAAAGGAGAGGGCAAGCGCCTTGTGCAGCAAAACGGCTTGTCGCTGAACGACGAGCGCGTCTCTGACATCGAGCGCAGGCTTGCGGCGGAAGATTTCAAGGACGGCGCGGCTATCGTGCGAAAAGGGAAAAAGACGTATGTGCGTCTGACGCTCGTATAAATTTTTTCTTTACAAACAATTTCTTTTATGATAATATCTTTATCTGTCAGCCGATGAATTTGGCTTAAATATCGCGGGATGGAGCAGTTGGTAGCTCGTCGGGCTCATAACCCGAAGGTCAGAGGTTCAAGTCCTCTTCCCGCAACCAAGACGGTAACGGGTAGGTGCCCGAGTGGTTAAAGGGAACAGACTGTAAATCTGTCGCTTAACGGCTACGTTGGTTCGAATCCAACCCTGCCCACCATTTCATATCGCGGGATAGAGCAGTTGGTAGCTCGTCGGGCTCATAACCCGGAGGTCAGAGGTTCAAGTCCTCTTCCCGCAACCAAGCGCATAGCGCTGATGTAGCTCAGTCGGCAGAGCGTATCCTTGGTAAGGATAAGGTCACCGGTTCAATCCCGGTCATCAGCTCCATTTCATACAATCGCATAACGGCGGAATAGCTCAGTTGGCTAGAGCATGCGGTTCATACCCGCAGTGTCGAGAGTTCAAATCTCCCTTCCGCCACCATTGAAAATGTATCCCCGCCGTGCGCGGGGATTTTTTGTTGAGGTTTATCTTTTTTGTTGACACGCGGGGACAAGTGTGCTAAATTATATCAGCGACGTTTTGTGCGCGTTTTATTTTTTGTGTCAGTAAGAAGGAGTGCATACGATGGCCAGTACGAACCGCAATGCGATTACGTTGGCCTGTACGGTTTGCAAGAATCGCAACTACAGGACCAACAAGAACAAGAAAAACGATCCCGATCGGATCGAGCTCAGCAAGTATTGCAAGTTCTGCAAGAAGCATACGCCGCATAAAGAGACGAAGTAAGTCTTCGACGGTAGCTTGAGGATGTGAAAGTTTTGGCGGAAGAAAAGGCAGTGGCGGTTTCGCCCTCGTCTGGATTCAATCTCATAAAGTTTCTCGGCGAGACAAAGGCCGAGATGGGAAAAGTGTCGTGGACGACGAAGCAGGAGCTTGTCATGGATACCGCCGTCGTTGCCGTCGCGGTCGTGATTGTCTGCGCGTTGATTTGGATTTGCGATACGTTCTTTTCCAGATTGTTTACGCTTATTTTACGATAAGGCGGCTAAAGATAATGGAAGAAAAACTGGAGCAGAATAAGCACTGGTATGTGATTCATACCTATTCGGGCTATGAGAACAAGGTCAAGGCGAATTTGGAGCGAAAGATCCGCTCCATGGCTCTTGAAGACAAGATTTTCAACGTCATCGTGCCTTTGGACGACGACGTTGAGATGCAGAACGGCCGGAAAAAGATTGTCAAGCGCAAAGTTTTTCCGGGCTATGTGCTCGTGGAAATGATTGTCGACGATCAGTCATGGTATGTCGTTCGCAACACGCCGGGCGTGACGGGATTTGTCGGTTCGGTTTCGACGCAGCCGATTCCTTTGACGGAAGAAGAGGTCAAGAATATCCTGAAGCCGGAAGGCGAGGGCGGCAGACGTCGTCCTGCGATGGATATTGAACCGGGACAGGCCGTCCTTATCAATTCCGGCGCATTTGAGAGCCAGCCGGCGACAGTCACCGAGGTGGATCGTGAGCGCGGGAGGATCAAGGCCGTCGTCGAGATCTTTGGACGCGAGACGGTTGCCGATCTCGATTTTGACCAAGTGGAAAAGATTTAATAAAAATTTGTATAGATTCCTATTGTAAGGAGGTGTAAGCATAAATGGCAAAAAAGGTTGCAAAACTTGTTAAACTGCAGGTGCTTGCGGGTAAGGCTACGCCGGCTCCTCCGGTAGGCCCGGCGCTCGGTCAGGCCGGCGTGAATATCATGGCGTTCGTCAAGGAGTTCAACGAGCGTACGGCAAAGCAGGCGGGACTTATTATTCCGGTGGAAATCACCGTGTTTGAGGATCGTTCGTTCACGTTCATCACGAAGACGCCTCCGGCGGCGGTACTTTTGAAGAAAGCCGCGAATATCGAGAAGGCGTCCGGCGAGCCGAACAAGACGAAGGTCGCGAAGCTTCCGCGGGCGAAAGCGCAGGAAATTGCGCAGCTTAAAATGCAGGATCTGAACGCAGCCGACCTCGAGGCGGCTACCCGCATGATCGAGGGAACGGCGCGCAGCATGGGCATCGAGATCGTCTGACGGTCCGGGCCATGGAAGCGTGGGAGGTACTGCCGTTTGTACCACGAAAGGAGTATTTTTAATGGCAAAAGCAGGCAAAAAGTATCAGGACGCCGCAAAGCTGATTGAGGAAGGCAAGCTTTACGGCATTTCGGAAGCGGTGGATTTGGTCAAGAAGACCGCCACGGCGAAGTTTGACGAGACGATCGAGCTTCATGTCCGTCTCGGCGTCGATCCGAAGTACGCGGATCAGCAGGTGCGCGGCGCGGTAGTATTGCCGCACGGCACGGGCAAGACGAAGCGCGTTCTCGTTTTCGCGAAAGGCGATAAGGTTGCCGAGGCGGAAGGCGCCGGCGCTGATTTCGTCGGTTCCGACGAGCTCGTCGCGAAGATTCAGGGCGGCTGGTGCGATTTCGACGTCGCGGTTGCTACGCCGAATATGATGGGCGCGGTCGGTAAACTCGGTAAGATCCTTGGTCCCCGCGGTTTGATGCCGAACCCGAAGCTCGGCACGGTCACGATGGATCTCGAGAAGGCCATCAAGGCAATCAAAGCCGGTCAGGTCGAGTACCGCACGGATAAGGCGGGTAACGTACACTGCCCCATCGGCAAAGCGTCATTCGAGCCCCAGAAACTCGTCGAGAACTACCGCATGCTTGTCGACACGCTGATCAAAGCGAAGCCGGCAGGCGCGAAGGGACAGTATATCAAGTCCCTGACGCTGGCGGCCACGATGGGCCCCGGCGTTCCGGTCCAGCTTGCAACGAAGCCGGAATAAGGAACTCAGTTCCACATCCAAACTGCATATAAATCATTGGCCGAAGACAGCAGGCAAGAACATTCTGTTCCGTAAGTCCAGCCGAGGCCGGAATCGCTGCACTTTCCTGCGGTTTCGGGTCTTTGGCCGGAAACCGCAGTTTTTATTATTTGGTCGCTTTTGAGAAACTGATGGAAGGAGGTGTATTTGATGTCCGCTATCCATGATAAGCAGGTTTCGCAGGAGAAAAAAGATATTGTCGTCGCTCTCAAAGAAGAAATGGAGTCCGCGAAAGGCGCGGTCTTTACGACTTACAAAGGGCTGACGGTCGCTCAGGATACGCAGCTCCGCCGCGCTCTGCGCGAGGCAGGCGTTTCCTATCATGTCATCAAGAATACGCTCACGACGATTGCCGCGAAGGAGCTCGGTCTGGATGATCTCGTTCCCCATCTGAACGGCACGACGGCGCTGGCGACTTCGAAAGAGGACGCCGTAGCCCCGGCGAAGGTCATCAGCGAATTCATCAAGAAGAACAAACTGGCCGATGCGGGAATCCTTTCCGTGAAGGTTGGTTTGGTCGATGGCAAGGTCATCGATGCGAAAGAGGTTGAGGCGCTCGCTTCGCTTCCGTCGCGCGAAGTCCTCATTGCAAAGCTTTTGGGCAGCATGCAGTCGCCGATCAGCGGTACGGTCAGCGTACTTCAGGGCGTTATCAGAAACGCCGTCTATGTGCTTGACGCAATCCGTCAGCAGAAGGAGTCGGCATAAGAAAAGCCGATTCATGTCGATTTTTAAACGAAATAAAAAATGGAGGTATTTTACAAATGACGAAAGAAGAAATTATGCAGGCAATTGAGAGCATGACGGTTCTCGAGCTCTCCGAGTTGGTTAAGGCTATGGAAGAGAAGTTTGGCGTTTCGGCTGCGGCTCCGGTCGCTGTCGCTGCTGCCGCTCCGGCTGCTGCCGGTGCTGCTGCCGGTGAGGAGCAGTCCGAGTTCGACGTTATCCTGAAGAGCGCTGGCGACAAGAAGATCAACGTTATCAAGGTCGTCCGCGAGGTCACGGGTCTTGGCCTGAAGGAAGCGAAAGCTGTCGTTGACGAGGCTCCGAAGCCGGTCAAGGAGAAGGTCGCGAAGGCGGAAGCGGAAGAGATCAAGAAGAAGCTCGAAGAGGCTGGCGCGCAGATCGAACTGAAGTAATTCCATAACGCCTCTTTTTCCGCCCTTCGTTGTCGACGAAAGCTCGACGTAGCTTTACTACGCCTTCACTTTCGCTTCCTGGATGGGCGAAAAAATATCTCGCTATGGCTTACAGATTGAATGAAACATTTTAAAAAGCGGGGGACGATGTCCTCCGTTTTTTATATATAATTTTTCAGATTGACAAAAGACGGCGGATTTGCTAAACTCGGGATTGCGGCGGCGGAAGACGCGGCTGCGCGCGATGACGGGAAAAAGTAGTTTTCGATACCAGCGAGGCGGCGACGGTGAAAGGCGGCCAGGAAAACGAAAAGGCGTCCCGGAGCGTTTACATTTTTTCCAAGAGAGGGTCAATCGGCCAATCAGGGTGGAACCGCGGGATATTGAAATTCAAGTCTCGTCCCTGCGACATTTTGTTGCGGGACGAGATTTATTTTTTTGCCCGCGAAGGAGGAAGGTATATGAAGTTTCAGGAAATCATTCTGGCCTTGCAAAAGTTCTGGTCAGACCGGGGCTGCGTTTTGGCGGAGCCCTACGACGTGGAGAAAGGCGCGGGCACGATGAACCCGTCGACGTTCCTGCGCGTGCTCGGCCCGGAGCCATGGAACGTCGCGTATGTGGAGCCGTCGCGCCGACCGGCGGACGGACGCTACGGCGAGAATCCGAATCGGCTTTATCAGCACCATCAGTTCCAGGTGATCATGAAGCCGTCGCCGGACAACATTCAGGAGCTTTATCTGGAAAGCCTTGAAAGTCTCGGCATCGAGCCGAAGAAGCACGATATCCGCTTCGTCGAGGATAACTGGGAGTCGCCGACGCTTGGCGCATGGGGACTCGGCTGGGAAGTCTGGCTCGACGGCATGGAGATCACGCAGTTCACGTATTTCCAGCAGGTGGGCAGTCAGGACGTCGCGCCGACGGCAGTGGAAATCACGTACGGCCTGGAACGCCTTGCGATGTATATTCAGGGCGTCGAGAATGTCTATGACGTTCAGTGGACAGAGGACGTGACCTACGGAGACGTGTTCCATCAGAACGAATACGAGCAGTCGGCGTATGCTTTCGAGCTTTCGGACGAGCCGCTGCTTTTCGAGCTTTTCGAGAAGTATGAGAAAGAGGCGGTGCGCGTTATCGATCTCGGCTATGTGCATCCGGCTTACGACTACGTGCTGAAGTGTTCGCATACGTTCAACCTGCTTGACGCCCGGGGTGCCATCAGCGTGTCGGAACGTACGGCGTTTATCGGACGCGTGCGGAAACTGGCGCGGCTTTGCGCGCAGTGCTACCTGGAGCAGCGTGAAAAACTCGGATATCCTATGCTGAAAAAGAAGGAGGCGAAGACGGCATGAGCAAAGATCTTCTTTTGGAAATCGGAACGGAGGAAGTTCCGGCGCATGCGATGCCGGGAATTCTCGACGAACTCGCGGAAAATGCGGCGAAGGCTCTTGATGCGCTTCGTCTTGAATACAAGGATATTTCGACGGTAGGGACTCCGCGCCGTACGGCGCTTTTCGTGGCCGGCCTTTCTGAGCGTCAGCCTGACGTCGAGAGCGAGCGCCGCGGTCCGTCGATTCAGGCGGCTTTTGACGCGGACGGGAATCCGACGAAGGCGGCGCAAGGCTTCGCCCGCGGACAGAAAGTCGATCCGGCGTCGCTTGTTCAGAAAGACGGCTATGTTTATGCGATGGTGCATGAAGACGGCGCGGCTACGGAGTCTCTTTTGCCGGAGATCCTGAAAGGACTCGTCACTGGGTTGGCTTTTCCGAACAGTATGCGTTGGGGCAGTCTTGATTTTCGCTTCATTCGTCCGCTTCGCTGGCTCGTCGCGCTGTATGGCGAGGATGTGGTGCCTTTCGAGGTCGCGTCCGTGCAATCGGGGCGTGCGTCGCGCGGTCATCGTTTCCTCGGCCATGAGACGTTCGAGATTGGCAAGGCGTCGGATTATATTTCGGCGTGTGAGAATGAATTTATCATTGTCGATCAGGATCGTCGCCGCGATATGATTCGCGCGCAGATTGAGGAGACGGCAAAAGCGAACGGCGGCGTTGCGGAGATCACCGAAGATCTCCTGGAGGAAGTCACTTACCTTGTAGAATATCCGACGGCGCTTTGCGGCAATTTTGAGGAAAAGTATCTTGCGCTTCCGCCGGAGGCGGTCATCACGCCGATGCGCGATCATCAGCGGTATTTTCCGGTCAAGGACGCGGCGGGAAAGCTCTTGCCGCTTTTCATCACGGTCAGGAACGGCGGCAAAGACTATCTTGACGTCGTGCAGCACGGAAACGAGCGCGTGCTTCGGGCGCGGCTCGCGGACGCGCAGTTCTTCTTCGACGAAGACAGGAAGAAACCGCTCGAGAAGCATTTGGAAAAACTGAAAACGGTTGTTTTCCAGGAAGGACTCGGCACAGTCTACGACAAGGCGGGACGGCTTGAGCGCCTTGCGGCGACGATCGCCGATACGTTGGGCGTCGATGCGGCGGAAAAAACGAAAGCGATGCGAGCGGCGAAGCTGGCGAAAGCCGATCTCGTGACGGGCATGGTCACGGAATTTACCGAGCTGCAGGGCGTCATGGGACGTTCTTACGCGCTGCTTGACGGCGAGGACGCAGAAGTCGCCGAGGCCATCGACGAACATTATCTGCCGCGCTTCGCAGGCGACCGTCTGCCGCAGACGACGGCAGGGCGCATCGTGAGCCTTGCGGATAAAATCGACAATATTGTGGCGACGTTCAGCCGCGGTTTGATCCCGACGGGTTCGCAGGATCCTTTCGCGCTTCGTCGTCAGGCGTTGGGACTCGTCCGTACGGTTATCGAGGCAAAGCTGCGTTTCTCGCTTTCGTCGCTTGTCGCGGCGGCGATGGATGCGCTGGACATCTCGGATGCGGCGGCAAGAGACAAGATGCAGGCCGACGTGGCGGAATTCTTACGGCTGCGGGTGAAAAACGTGCTCGACGAGGCGGGCGTGCGCTACGACGTGGCAGACGCGGTGCTCGGCGACGTAGATGAGATTTGCGCCGTATATCAGCGCGCCGAGGCGGTGGCCAAAGCGCTCTCTGAGGGTTTGCTCAACGCGCCGGTGCAGGCGTTCACGCGCGCCGGCAATCTCGCACAGAAAGCGGAAAGCGCAGAATTTGACGCGGCTTCCTTTGCCGTTTCCGAGGAAAAAGCATTGGCGGAGGCGTATGAAGCCGCGAAGTCGAAGACGGAAACGTGCGTAAAGGCCGACGATTATACGGGCGCTATTGCGGCAATCTCGGAAATGACGAAACCTATCGACGCGTTCTTTGACGCGGTCATGGTCATGGACGAGGACGCGAAAGTTCGGGCGAATCGTCTTGGGCTCCTCAAGTCCATCGACGCGCTGACGAAAACTGTCGCAGATTTCTCGAAACTCGTCTTGTAAGCGAGAATATTTGACAAACACTTTTCTTTAGCCTATAATATTTTTCTGTCGGGGCGTAGCCCAGTTTGGTAGAGCGCTTCCTTGGGGTGGAAGAGGTCGTCGGTTCAAATCCGGTCGCTCCGACCATATATTGCAATCAAAAAGACGCATGATCGGTTTCATGCGTCTTTTGTTTTTAGGAAACACCGAATAATTCCCTTCGTGCCTCTGCCGGGTCTTTTTCCGCCTGTCGTTGTCAAAGCCCTCTCGACGTAGCCCTGCTACGACTTCGAGTGCTTTTCCTAGACAGGCGAAAAAATCCCTCGACAGATGCACGAATTGACTTAATCGTTGTTTCCTTGAAAACTATTTTATTCGTTATTATTTATTAGTTTTTTTATGCGCTCTTCGTCCGGTGTGACGGAGAGCGTTTTTTGGTGTGTGAAAATGACGAAGCCCGGTTTGGCGCCGGAAGGCTTCTTGACGAATCGGCAGGGGGTATAGTCGACGGGAATGTTTGACGAGCCTGCGGCCTGACTGAAATGCGCGGCGAGGGATGCGGCGAGGAGCAATGTTTCCTCGCTCGGCGTGGCGCCGTCTGTCCGCAAGATCACATGGGAGCCGGGAATGTCTTTCGTGTGCAGCCAGAGATCGTCCGGCGCGGCGATGCGAAAAGTCAGACGGTCGTTTTGGCTGTTGTTCTTTCCGACGAGGATCTCGCTGCCGTCCTCGGCATGGAAGCGAAGCGGCTCGGAAGGTTTTTCCCCGGGCTTCTTTTTCCGCGATTCGCGTAAAAGTCCGGCGGAAATCAACTCCGAGCGAACATCGGAAAGCTCCGCGAGGCTCGCGCAGGCGGCGAGGGAAAGCTCGACGCTCTCCAGGTAGCGGATGTTTTCCGCGCAGGCGGTAATTTGTTCCTCAAGAAGTTTTTCCGCCCGCCGCAGTTTGCCGTATTTTTTGTAGTAATCCTGGATATTCTGCCGTACCGTCAGTCGACGGTCAAGGGCGATGACGACTGTGCTTCCGTCCGCCGCGTAGAGGTCGGGAAGCTCCGCTTCGTCGTCCTGATGGTCGGCAAGCTGATATTGATAGGTCGTCAATATATCCGCTTTTTTCCGGAATTCGTCGGCGTTCTTGGCGTTGTCGGCTTCTTCGTGCAGTTTTTCCAGTTTGTTTCGCGCGCGGCGAAGCTCGTTTTTGACGAGCTTTTGAAAACGTTCCTTGTCCGGCGGCGCGTAGCTGCCGATCAATGCGTCTGCGCGGGCGAGCATTCGGCTCATATCGGGGAAGCGTTCTTCCTCGGCGTCCGTAAAACCATGCAGCGGAAAAGCCGACATGGCGGCGAGTTTTCCGTTTTCTCCGCGCAGGAGGACAGCGGGCAGCGCCTCGTCCTTCAGCGCGGCGACAGTTTCGGCGAAAGCGGCGCGGAGCGATGAGAGATTAGCATCGTCGAGGTCGCCGATAAGGACGTCAGGTGCGAGACCGGCGCAGAACGCGATCTCTTTCGCCGTGACGGGGCCGACGCCAAGGCAGACGTCGCTGATCGCTTTTACAAGCTTCATATCAGGGCGGGCGGAGAGCCGCGCGGTAAAGTCTTCCGGCAGAGCTTCCAGCGCGTTGAGCTTGCCGCCGTCCGGCGGCGCTTCATAGGGCTCGCCGGGCAGTACGAGACGGACGCGGCTGTCGGAGGCTCCGACGCGCCGAACCGCGTCGACGACGACGCCGTCGTCGACAAGAATCAGATTCGCGTATTTTCCCATCAGTTCGGCCACGAGCGTTTTTGTCGCGATACGGCCGCCGGCGGCGAGTACGTCGACGTCGATCAGGAGCACGCGGTCGAGCCCTTGCTGACGAACGGCGGCGACGCGCCCCGTTTCCAAATGCTTACGGAGCAACATACAAAAAGACGGCGGCTCAGAAGGATTCTCGAGCGGCGCGTCTAAAAGGCGAAGCGCAGGATTTTGCGGGCGAATCGAAAGACAGAGCCAAAGATTTTGCCCGGGCTGTCGGACGGAAAGCTGCAAAGTCGAGCGGTTCGGCTGTGTGATTTTGTCTACGCGCGCGCCGACCAGCGCGGCGTTTAGCTCGCGCGTCAGGCGGTGCATGGAAAAGCCGTCGAGGCTCATGCAGCTTCCTCCTTATCGGGGATTTTTTTTGTTGTTTGTATTGCCGCAAGTTCGCGTCCCATACGGACGGCGTTTACTATAACGGCGCAGAGACCGGGCAGGGCGGCGAGAGCGGTCAGCCAGGGCGCGGGCAACATATTGCCGGCCGTGGCGAGAATGCCGGAAGACGCCGGGAAAATCAGAAGCGGCCCGAGAAAAGCGGCGAGCGTATTTTGCCGAATGACGACGAGAAGCCTTTGCAGGAGCGCACGGGCGGGCGGCAAGTCGGGCAGCCCTTTGACCGCGAGCGCAGGCAAAAGCGGAGAACCCGGGACGGGCACAGCGTTTTTTTCGCCTTCCGAATCATGGACGTCGATCTCGCTGTCTATGATCTGTTTTGAGGCGGGCGGTTCTTTAAGATATGCGTTGTCGTCGCTCTCATTGAGGAACGGGAAGATCGGGCAATCCGCCTGCTTCATGGCGGGGCTGTCTTCCGGCAGATTCGCGAACAGCGCCACGTTTTTCCCGTGGGCTTGCAGGAGTTGTATTTCCCTGACGAGGTCGGCGGTGCGAATGCTGTGGCGAAAATCGGGAACGCCGAGTTCCTTTGCGAGAGCTTTCGCGGTGCGCGGCCCTTCGCCGATCATCAGGATCGTTCCGACGCCCTGTGTTGCGAGGGCCTGGACCGTCTCCAGCGTGTCTTCTTCGAGCTCGTATTCATAGGCGATGATTCCTTTGGCGTTCTTGCCGTTGCTGACGTAAAGGATCGTCTTTCCTTTTTCGGCGAGCTGGTCGTCTTTGGTCAGAAGGTTCGCGCTGATACGGACGCCCTGCGATTCAATCCATTCCTTGCGTCCGACGCGAATCGGCGCGCTGTTCATCAGGACTTCCACGCCTTCGCCCGGCGATTCGTTGAAAGCCGCGATGCGTCCGTATTTTGCGCGCAGGCGGATTGCGTGCTCGGAAATCACTTTCGCGATCGGGTGGCGCGAGCCGGACTCGGCGGCGGCGGCAAGGGACATCAGCGCCGAAAGCGTGATTCCCTCGGGGAAGATGTCGGTAATCTGCGGTTCGCCGCGCGTCAGGACGTCCGCTTTGTTGAGTACGAGCATATCGGCGGAAGCGGCGGCTTCGACGGCGCGGAGGCTTTTCAGGGAAACGCCATGCTCGTCAAGAAGCGCGGCGCCGATCCAAAGCGGAACCGCTTCGGCGAGCGGAAGGGCGCAGGGCGCGGCAGAGAGTGCAAGGAACAGGCAAAACGCGGCGATGAATGGAAGCGAGACGCCGAGCAGGCTCCACGCAAGCCCCGTGAGAATGACAACTGCAAGGGATAAAAAAACAGCATAGCCGGAAATCGGGCTGAGAGGCAACGATATGTCGTTCTCGGGAATCGGGGCGGCGGAAACGGCGTGCGCCAGCAAGACGGCGGCGCGCGCACGCAAAAGGTCGCCGACGCCGAAAAAGAACGTCCAAAGACCGATGAGTTGGAAATAAGAAGGAAACTCCTCGCCCATGGCACTGAACGCAAGCAATGCACTCATTGCGCTCGCGTAAAGCGGGCTTTCGGAGAAAATGCCCGCCGTCCAGTTAAAAAACAGCGGCAGGACGCCGAGGATAAATGCCGAAAGAGACGAGACGGCAATCAACGCCTCCGAAGCGGGGCGGCGACGGCGAAGCTGGTCGAAAGCGCGGCGATAGATTGGGTACTGTGCGCACATCAGAAGCAGGGCGGCGCAGCACTCGACAAATCCTGCGTTTTGTGCGAGCATGTCGAAGGTATTCGACCAGTTCGGCGCGTACAGGCGCGACCACATATAAAGAGACGGAAGCGCGGAACAGCCGAACAATGCCGCCAAGAGCGGCAGGGAAATCAAAAAGCGGATCAGCGCCTTTGTATAGACAGGATTTTTCATAAAAGATTTTCTCCTATAATATACTCTTCATAATCTATTATTATGAACCGTGAACGAGCCGATTGTCAATTCATAGACGGCAAATTTCTAAACGCGCAATATTTTCATGTGGGGATAAAAATGATATAATAATCCTGTTTGGCGGGCGGACGTCCGCCGCAGGATTAAACGCCGCGGCGCGGCGGAGCGGGAGTGCTGCGATATGGTCCAGATCGAGGCAAACGCCAAAATCAACTTGACGCTCGATATTTTAGGCGTGCGGCCGGACGGATATCATGAGGTCGAAATGGTCATGCAGTCGGTAGGGCTTTTCGATACGATACGTGTTGTGCGGCGGCAGAGCGGAATCGATCTTCAGATGGACGCGCCGAGCCTTCCGACGGACGAGACGAATCTTGCATGGAAAGCGGCTCGTTTGTTTCTCGATGTATACAAAATACAGGCTGGCGTCGCCATCGAAATCGAGAAGAGGATTCCGATCGCGGCGGGACTCGCGGGCGGGTCAACAGACGCGGCGGGCGTACTGATGGGCATGAACCGGCTGTTTGAGAAAGGTCTTTCGGCGCAGGAGCTTTGCGCGCTGGGCGAGAAACTCGGTTCGGACGTGCCGTTTTGTATCGAAGGGGGAACGATGCTCGCGACGGGGCGCGGCGAGATCTTGCGCCGACTGCCCGACTTGCCGCAGCTTTTCGTCGTGCTGGCAAAGCCGCCGATTTCGGTCTCGACGGCGTGGGCGTACAAGACCTACGATCAGGTCGGCGTAGCGCGCCACCCCGATACGAAAGCGATGCTTGCCGCACTTGACGAGGGAAATGTCGAAAAGATCGCGGGCGGTCTTGCGAACGTTCTGGAAGAGGTGACGATGAAAGCGCACGCGGTCGTCGGGGACTATAAACGCGCGCTTTCGGAAAACGGCGCGCTTGCCAGCCTGATGTCGGGCAGCGGGCCGACGGTTTTCGCGCTGGCGCAGACAAGACCGGACGCCGAGCGCGCGGCGGCGGCGATTTCCGCCCGGTATCCCGAGGCGAAAGTATTCGTCGTGTCTACGGCAGGGCAAAATATCATATAAAAGACTATTAGTAAAATTTTTTCAATGAAGGAAGATGAATGTATGGACAAGAGAAGATTGGCGCCGATTCGGCTGGACAGCTATCAGCCCCTTCGGGAGGTCGTTTGCGAGACGCTTCGCGACGCGGTGCGGCGCGGCGTCTTGCAGCCGGGCGAGCGCCTGATGGAAATACAGCTCGCGGAAGAGCTTGGCGTGAGCCGGACGCCGGTGCGCGAGGCGATTCGCAAGCTCGAAATGGAAGGGTATGTTATCATGATGCCCCGGCGCGGCACTTACGTCGCCGACCTTTCCATTCGCGACGTAAACGAAGTCTTTGAGATCCGCACGTCGCTGGAGTCGCTGGCAAGCGGCCTCGCGGCGGAACGCATCACCGAGGACGAACTGGAGAAACTCCAGCGTCTTCTGGTAGAAATCGGCGCGCATATCAAGAATGGAGACATGGAAAGTATCGTTCGCACGGATACGGAGTTCCACGATTTGCTGTATCAGGCGAGCCGAAACAAGCGCCTCGTCGGCATTATCTCGAATCTTCGGGAGCAGCTTACGCGCTTCCGCACGACGTCGATGTCGTATCCGGGGCGACTGAAAGCTACGTTGGAGGAGCACAGAAACATCGTCGAGGCTATCGCGCAGGGCGACGAAAAAGCTGCGCGCAAAGCGGCGGAGCACCACATGGAGAAGTCGGAGCAGACGCTTCTCGAGAGCATGAAGGGAAAAGAACACGAAGGCAAAGAATAAGGGAACGATGAACGTTTCCATGAGGGAGAACAGGAAATGACAGGATTTATTACGGTGATTTTGGCGGCGGGCAAAGGGACGCGCATGAAGTCGGCCCACCCGAAAGTATTGCACAAAGTTTGCGGCAAGGAAATGGCGCGCCATGTGCTGGACGCTGCGAAAGCGGCGGGGGCGAGGCGAAATATCGTCGTCGTCGGGTTTGGCGCGGAGGAAGTGCGCACGGCTTTGGGCGACGCGGAAATCGTCGTGCAGGAAGAACAGCTTGGCACGGGTCATGCGGTGCTCCAGACAGAGCCGCTGCTTCGGGACGAGAAAGGCACGGTCGTGGTGCTTTGCGGCGATACGCCGCTTCTGACGGACGGGCTTGTGAAAAAGCTCTGTGAGGAGCATGAAAAATCGGGCGCAAAAGCGACGGTATTGACAGCGATCATGCCCGACGCGACGGGCTACGGCCGCGTGATACGGACGGCGGCGGGGGACGTGGAGAAAATCGTCGAGCACAAGGACGCGACTGAGGCGGAGCGCGCGGTGCGCGAAGTCAATTCCGGCATCTATTGTTTCGACAAAGAGGCGCTCTTCTCCGCGCTGAAAGAAGTCGGCTGCGACAACGCGCAGGGCGAATATTATTTGCCGGACGTGCTCTCGATTCTGCGCGCGCGCGGTGAGAAGATCTGGGCGGCGGCTGCGGACGACTACGAGGAGACGCTTGGCGTCAATTCGCGGGCGCAGCTCGCCGAGGCGGAAAAGATACTGCGGCGCCGCAAGAATCTTGCGCTGATGGAAAGCGGCGTCACGCTGATGGACCCGGAGTCCACTTTCATTGACGTTGACGTCGAGATCGGGCGCGACACCGTCATTTATCCGTTCACCTGGCTGGAGGGAAAGACGAGCGTGGGCGAAGGATGTACGCTTGGGCCGTCAAGCCGCTTCTCCGACGTCAAGATCGGCGACAAGGTGACCGCGCATTTCGTCTACGCGCATGAATGTGAGATCGCGGACGGTGTGACGATGGGGCCGTTCGTCCATATTCGGCCGGATTCGCATATCGCGAAAGATGTGAAGATCGGAAATTTCGTCGAGGTCAAGAACTCCACTGTCGGCGAAGGTTCGAAATTGCCGCATTTGCAGTATATCGGCGACTGCGATATGGGCGCTGGCGTCAATATGGGGTGCGGCACGATTACCGTCAACTATGACGGCAAGACGAAATTTCGCACGAAGATCGGGGACAATGCCTTCGTCGGCTGCAACTCGAATCTTGTCGCGCCTGTTTCCGTCGGCAACGGCGCTTACGTCGCGGCCGGCTCCACGATCACGAAGGACGTGCCGCCGGACGATTTGGCCGTGGCGCGCGCGCGTCAGAAGAACATTCCGAATTGGCCGGATAAAAGAAAGTGAAATATAGGAGACTAATTTACAAGATTTGTCTATCGACAAAATCTGAAAAATGGCGTTATAATGAAACTGTATTTTGAGTGTCGATGACGTTCAAATAATGGGGGGCAAATCATGGAATCACAATATGGAACTCTTTGCATTTTATCCGGCACGGCGAATCCGAAGCTGGCGCAGGACATCGCGAAACATATCGGCGTTTCGCTCTGCGACGCGCTCGTGAGCCGATTCAACAACGGTGAGACGCAGGTCATGATAAATCAGAGCGTGCGCGGTCGGGACGTATATATCATTCAGCCGACTTCGCAGCCGGTCAATGACAGCCTGATCGAGTTGTTGATCATGATCGACGCCTGCAAACGCGCGTCCGCGCACAGCGTCACGGCGGTTGTTCCGTATTACGCTTACGCGCGGCAGGATCGCAAGACGCGCGGGCGCGAGCCGATTTCGGCGAAGCTTGTAGCGAATCTGATCGAGACGGCGGGCGCGAACCGCGTCGTTACCGTCGATCTGCACGCTGGGCAAATTCAAGGGTTCTTCGATATTCCTGTCGATCATTTGGCGGCGGCGCCGGTGCTCGCCGAATATTTCCAGCAGAATCACGCCTTTGACAACGCGATCGTCGTGTCGCCCGACCTCGGCGGCGTCACGCGCGCGCGCGTGCTTGCCGACCGCCTGCATACGGGCATCGCGATTATCGAGAAGCGTCGTCCCGAGCCGGGCAAGGCGGAAGTCATGAACCTGATCGGCGACGTCAAGGGAAAGACCGCGATCATGATCGACGACATCGTGGACACGGCAGGCTCCCTTTGCGAGGGCGCGAGGGCGCTGAAAAAGTTCGGCGCGGCGGAAGTCTACGCTTGCTGCTCTCATGCGATCCTCAGCGATCCGGCGGTGCAGCGGATCAATGAGTCCGAGCTGAAAAAGCTCATCATCACCGATACCATCCCGCTGCCGCCCGAGAAACATTCGGACAAGCTCGTGGTGCTTTCTCTGGCCGACGCCATCGGCGACGTCATCAAGAGCATTCACACGCACAGTTCCGTCAGCGAACTGTTCAAATAACGTTAAAAATGCGTAAAAAACGGCGCTTTGAGCGCCGTTTTTCTATATGGAGGAAATACGATGATCAATGAGGATGATAAGAAAATCGTAGACGAAGTGCTGGAAGATTTTGCGGGGCTTGCCAGGATTCCGCGTCCGTCGCTTCATGAAAAAGCGGTCAGCGACTATTTGCTCGGCGTCTTTCGCGCGCTGGGCTGCGACGTTCACCAGGACGCCGCGAACAACATTGTCGCAGACCGGGCGGCTTCGCCGGGTTTCGAGAACGTGCCGCGCGTGATCCTGCAGGCGCACATGGATATGGTCTGCGTCGCGGCGGAGGGCGTCGGGTATGATCCGCTGCGCGATCCGATCCGGCTGCGGAGGGAAGGGGGAGAGCTGACCGCAGAGGGGACGAGCCTCGGCGCGGACGACGGAGCGGGCGTCGCGATGATCTTTTACGTTTTCCGGCATGCGAAAGACGTCGGCCCGCTTCGCGCGATCATTACCACCGATGAAGAGACGGGCATGACGGGCGCGCAGGCGCTCGACGGGAAATATCTTGCGGACGCAGATTTCCTAATCAACTGGGACTCGGAAGATTACGACGAACTGACGCGGGGCTGCGCCGGAAGCGTCGGCGTCGAATTTTATCGGAAAGCGGACTGGCGAGAGCCGCCGAAAGGCAGCGCTTGGCGCGTTTCCGTGGGCGGACTCTTGGGAGGCCATTCCGGCGAGCGAATCGGCGACGGGCGCGGCAACGCGCTCCGTATTCTTGCGCAGACGCTTCATTCCTTAAAAAATGCGGGCATCGCTTTTTCCGTCGCGTCGCTGACGGGGGGGAGCGCGCGAAACGCCATTGCGGCGGAAGCAGAGGCGGTG
>JAFZRW010000008.1 GCA_017619685.1 Schwartzia sp. (in: firmicutes) | reverse complement strand
GATCTTGTCGCCGACAACGACGTCGTCGATCGCTATGACGTTGATCGTCCCGTCGCGGTAGACCTTGCAGGTCTCCTTTTTCGCGTTCTTTTTGAGTTCCCGATACTTGGCGTCGCTGGTCACGCCCGTCTTCGCCGTGACGACCGCGACGATCAGCACCGCGGCAATCGTTCCGACGGGCTCGTAAAGCTGCGCATGGCCCAAAGAATACATGACCAGCATGACAGCGACGATGACCAAGAGGATGCGAATCATAGGATCGTTGAAAGTTTCTTTAAATTCCTCCCAAAAAGTCGTAGGTTCCGAATCGGGAATGCCGTTTGAACCGTACTTTTTTCTCGCCGCTTCGACTTCTTTCGTGCTAAGGCCCCGAAATTCCATTGCCTCCGCCTCCTTCCCTTTGAATCCGTATAAAATCTTTTCTGATGTTATTATGACATACCCGAGTGGAAAAATAGTGATTGTTCGAGATTTCCATGAATAACGCAAAAAAGGGCATGGCAAGATCGCCATGCCCCTTGTTATGCGCTCAATTACATTGTCTTGTTCGTGATCTCGTCGATCTTCCAGCCATTGGGCGTCCTGACAAGGACGGCCGTCCCCCGGAAATACTGCGTGCCGCCGGGATTGTCCACGGCCTTCAGGATATACGTCAGCACCGCCTGGCTATCCGTCTGGGACTCTATCTTCACATCGGACACCGTGCTGCTGACCGTAGTGCGAAAGCCGGGTGCCCAACCTTCGTAAGAAACGGCGCTTTGGTAATTCCCGCTCAGGCAATTGTACGCTTCCCGATAATTCTTGTTGGTAATATTTCGATGAAACGCCTGCAGCACTTGTATCGGCTTTCCTTGTGCGTCAGCGCTTGGCGCGGCAGGCGCATTGTTTTGCCGATTCTGCTGCGTGGATTGCTGCGTCGGCTTGAGCGCGGGCGCAATCGTTTGCGAAGCGCTCTGCGTCGTTTTGGGTTTCTCTTCCGGCTGCCACGTTCCGGAAATGATATCGCCGTCCGTGAACTTGACGGGCGCCAAGAGCAGATACGCGGACCCCAGCGCCAAAACGAGCAGGGCGACGCCAAGCCCCACCGCGAATCCCATCTTCGTTTGTTTTTCTCCGCCTTCCGCCGACGCCGCCTGTATCGCAAAGATGACGGCGACCACCAGGAGCAGCACGGCTATGCCGACAGTCAAGGCGATATGCAGCTTGTTCCACAGCTTGAACGTCGCCTGGATCTTCCTGCTTTCCCCTCGGGTGATCGTGGACGCGATATTCCACGAAAGCGTCCTGCCGTTATTGGAAACGGTTTCCGCATTGTGCGAATCCGCTTCATAGGGGAGATTCAGCGTAAAGTCAAACCGGATCTGCGAAAGGAGGGCCTGCGCCATCGCTGCGGCCTCCTTGTCCTTGCTCAGATCGGCGTTTCCTTCTTCGTAGAGGTCCAGCGCGTAGGCGTCGAAGAACCACCGCGATTTCTTCTGGATTCCTTTGCCAAAGCCGGGGCGGGTCGCGTAAAACTTCATCCCGTCCGCCGCAAAGCTGTCCATATCTTCATAATCCATCTGGATGGAAAAGCCGCTCATGTTGCCGTCGTGCGCAGGCGTCACGATCGCGTTCGGATGGTCCTTCAAAAGCTCCTGCTTCTGCTTTTCCAATTCTTCCCGCATGAACTCTACGCCCACCATGGTATTCTTGGAATGCACTGCGCCCGACTCGTCGATCGAAAGCTCGACGTGCCCGCCGAAGCAGCCGGAACAAACAAGGGCGATAATTCCAAGCACAACCGCAAGAAACCGTTTACGCAAAACGCTCTCCCCCTTTTCGCGAATGAAATCGCAGCCGAATCACTTTCCTGTATTTATTCGCCAAAGCCCCCGTTTTTCCTTCCTTCACGCACAAAAAAGACTGCATGAACAGGCGTTGATTCCGAATTTACAGCCCCATGTTCCCTTTACTTGCCAATGTCATCCTCCTTACAAAACAATCTTCCAGTCCTCACGAAAGCCGTAATATCGTAAGTCCACGAAAGGGTATTGCTCGGACAGGATTTCCAATTGATTTTTCAGTTCGCAGAATGCTTTCTCAGAGGCCATACGCTTCATGATGAAAAGAAAGCCGTAAAGATGCGCGTTGTCAATACTTTTATCGGAGGTTCTCCTAAGCAAGGCGCGTTCCTTTTTGTTGAGGCTTGGCTTTTGCTGGAAAAGCCGATTATAAAGCCTGCTGCCATGAGCACAAAGATTGCGAACAATCGTCAAACTGTGCATAAAGCGACCGAGTAGATTAACACCCTTTGATGGATGCAACGAAAAAACGTCGGCTACTGCGACTTTTAATTCCTCGGTGGAAATCGAATACAAAATGGATATATCCGCAATCGTCAGCAAATCGACGTATGCCCATATGGGAACCACCTGTCCCATATCCTCGAAATGTTTTAAGTACGCTTCGTGCCGCAGACTAGACTGTCGCTGTTTTTCTGCCTTTTGGAGAATATCTCTGTGCCGAGTTTCATTCGTGAACAAGGCGGAATCCAAGTATTTTACAGCTCCATAGCGTTTGGCAAACTCATAAGCATAGACAGATTTCATCTTTACCTCGACCGTTTCAATAAGTGCAAGCAGAAAATGGCGCAAACCGTGGTCAAAGGCATATATATCCATTAAATTTTGCATGGTCGAGGACTCATAAAACACATCATCTTTGCGGAGCGTGAGAGAATAACCGCTAATGCGGTAATAGTTGTTGAACATTAAGAAAGCCTTGGCTTCGTCAATGTTGTTGATAGTCAATCCGCGTGATTGCAATAAGGCAATTTGCTCATCGATGGTCTTGAACGGTTTTTCTGTCATGTCGTTATCTCCCAAACAGCAAAACGCCCCCAAGTGTGCGTGCTATCCGAAAACAGCAGAGGCCCGGGGGAGAAGTTACTACTATAATAGCATATACATAAGCATTTTTCAATTTTTTTCTGAGGAGAAACAACATAAAAGGATTTTACGGCGAAAACAATACAAACGGGGGGCTGCCCATGAAGAATTTGTCTTCATGCGACAGCCCCTTTTTATTGAAAAAGACACATACAGAATAGAAATGAATTTCTAATACAACCGTAAAAACTTATTAAAATTATAAAGTTTTTACGGTTATACTAGACAAAAATATTGATATTCTATATTTTTTCTAGTATCATTGCATTTGAGGTGAGACCTATGATAACCCGACCCGATTATATAAACGCTATTGCCCCGTTCATCGACAAGCCCCTTGTAAAGATCCTCGCAGGCGTGCGGCGTTCGGGAAAGTCCACCATTCTTGAAATGTTGCGCGCGCATCTCTTACAGCGGGGCGTCTCCGAAAGCTGCATCGTGAACCGCAGATACACCGACATGATGTTTTCCGATTTGACGGCCAACGCCATGTACGATGACATTTGCGCCGCCATCAAAGGCAACGGGCATTCCTATCTGCTGCTGGACGAAGTACAGGAAATAGACGGATGGGAAAAATCCGTCAACAGTCTTCTCGAAGGCGCGGACGTCGACATTTATGTCACCGGCTCCAATTCCAAGCTGATGTCCGCTGAAATATCCACCTATCTGACGGGTCGTTACATTTCAATTCCCGTCTATACGCTTTCATTCAAAGAATACTTAACTTTCAAGGCAGATAGCCATTTATCGCAAAAGAACCTGTTGGAGCAATACATCCGCTTCGGCGGATTCCCGCTGGTTGCGCTTGGAGATTACGAAGAATCGTCTGCCTATCAGATTGTCAACGGTATTTACCATACGGTCGTATCCCGAGATATTATGCGCCGCCACCATATCCGGCGACAGGATCTATTCGACCGTGTAGTGAAATTTATAATCGAAAATACGGGCAGACCCTTCTCGGCCCATACAATCGCCAAATTCCTCAAAAGTGAGCGCCGTACCGTTTCCGTCGAAACCATCTACAATTACTTAAAATGGCTGGGACAGGCTTTCGTCATTTATCCTTGCTTTCGATACGACTTGCAGGGCAAGACAATTCTCAAAACGCAGGAAAAATATTATCTTGCGGACATTTCGCTTAAATATTCGCTTCTTGGATACAATCGCAAAATGCTGGACGGCGCGCTGGAAACCATCGTATTTTTTGAGTTGAAACGCCGTGGTTACGATGTGTTTATCGGCAAGAACGCCGCAAAGGAAATCGATTTTGTGGCGACGCGACGCGATGAACGTATTTATGTGCAGGTCTGCGTACGCTTGCCGGAGGACTCCGATCGGGAAGTCGGCAATCTGATGGAAATTGGAGACAATTATCCAAAGTATGTCGTAACGCTGGACAACATGGCAGTCGGCAATGAGAATGGAATCAAGATCGTGCAT
Source organism: Schwartzia sp. (in: firmicutes) (assembly GCA_017619685.1). Lineage (GTDB taxonomy): Bacteria > Bacillota > Negativicutes > Selenomonadales > Selenomonadaceae > RUG12372. The sequence goes on along the minus strand of JAFZRW010000008.1, from coordinate 8,271 downwards.
TTGGCGGATTTCTTGTTAAACGAACACTGGTGACGCAATGCAAAAAGAGAGGGGACTGCCATACGCAGTCCCCTCTCTTTTGTTTTCCTTTGCCTATATGAACCTTCTTACACCAGGAGCGCTTTATGCGATACGTTGACGCGGCCCTGACGGTCGATCTCCGTAACCTTTACGTCGATCTCGTCGCCGACTTTCACCACGTCCTCGACTTTCTCGACGCGGCGCTTCGAGAGCTGGGAGATATGGCAGAGCCCCTCCTTGCCCGGCAGCACCTCGACGAACGCGCCGAAGCCCATGATGCGCGTGACGCGGCCGCGATAGACTGCGCCGACTTCTACGTCGCGGGTCAGTTCCTTGATGATCTCGATGGCTTTCTGCGAATCTTCCACGCTGACGGCGGAGATATGCACCGTGCCGTCTTCCTCGATGTCGATCTGCGTGTTCGTGTCCTCGACGATCTTCTTGATGATCTTGCCGCCCGGGCCGATGACGTTCCGGATCTTGTCCACGCTGATGTGCATCGTCGTGACGCGCGGCGCGTACTGCGAAAGCTCTTCGTTCGGCTTCGGGATGCAGTCGAGCATCTTGCCGAGGATGAACGCGCGTCCGCGCTTCGCCTGCTCCAACGCCGAAGCCAGGATCTCGCGCGTGATGCCCGCAATCTTGATGTCCATCTGGATCGCGGTGATGCCCTGCTCCGTGCCGGCGACCTTGAAGTCCATATCGCCGAGCGCGTCTTCCATGCCCTGAATATCAGTCAGGATCGTGTAGGCGTCTCCGTCCTTGACGAGACCCATGGCCACGCCGGAAACGGGCCGCTTGATCGGCACGCCCGCGTGCATCAGCGACATGGTGCTGCCGCAGACGCTGCCCATCGAGGACGAGCCGTTCGACTCCAGGACCTCGGAAACGAGGCGCAGCGTGTACGGGAATTCCTCTTCCGACGGAATGACCGGAACCAGCGCGCGCTCCGCCAGAGCGCCGTGACCGATCTCGCGGCGTCCGGGGCCGCGCGCAGGGCGCGCCTCGCCGACGCTGTAGCCGGGGAAATTGTACTGGTGGATATAGCGCTTCGACTTCTCAGTGCCGAGGCCGTCGATGACCTGCTCGTCGCCGAGGGAACCGAGCGTCGTGATTGTCAGGATCTGCGTCTGCCCGCGCGTGAAGAGCGCCGAGCCGTGGGTGCGCGGCAAAAGGCCGACCTCGCAGGTAACGGGGCGCACCTCGTCCAGCGCGCGGCCGTCCGGACGAATCTTTTCATGGGTAATCATGTGGCGCACGATGTCTTTTTCGAGATCGTGCAGGATTCCGGCGATGTCCTTCGCGTTCTCAGGATATTCGACGAGGAAATGCTCCATCGTCTCCGCGTTGATCGCAGCAATGTTCTCGTCGCGGTTCAGCTTGTCGGGATTGCGGACCGCCGCGTCGAGACGCGCGCCCGCATACTCCTTGATTCCCTGCACGAGCGCTTCCGGCGGCGCGAAAAGCTTCATCTCGCGTTTTTCCTTGCCGCACTGGCTCACGATGCCCTGCTGGAACTCAACGATCTTCTTGATTTCTTCATGACCGAACAGGATTGCTTCGAGAACGACGTCCTCCGGCAGTTCCTTCGCGCCCGCCTCGACCATCATCACCGCGTCGTGGGAGCCGGCGATGGTCAGATTCAGGTCGGACTTCTCGCGCTGCTCGACGGTCGGATTGATGACGAACTGGCCGTCCACGCGTCCGACGCGCACGCCGGCGATCGGGCCCGCCCACGGGATATCCGAAACGGACAGCGCGCAGGACGCGCCGATCATCGCCGCGATTTCCGGCGGATTGTCCTGCTCGACGGAAAGCACCGTCGCCATGACCTCAACGTCGTTGCGGAATCCCTTCGGGAACAGCGGACGGATCGGGCGGTCGATCAGGCGCGCGCAGAGGATCGCTTCGTTGGCGGGACGCCCCTCGCGCTTGATGAAGCCGCCGGGGATCTTTCCGACCGCGTACATTTTTTCCTCATAGTCAACCGTAAGCGGGAAAAAGTCGACGCCTTCGCGCGGCGCGGTCGAAGCCGTCGCCGTAACGAGCACCACGGTGTCGCCGTAACGAACCAGCGCAGCGCCGTTGGCCTGTTTCGCCATCTTGCCCTGCTCGATGGTCAGCGGGCGGCCGCCCACCTCCATTGTAAAGCTTTGCATTTTTTGTCCTCCTAATTCGACAGAAACTTGTTGTGGAAATATTTTTGAAATTGCATAGTAAAAACGCGAGGCAAAGCCCCGCGTTCCCCGTTACTTTCTGAGATCGAGCTTCGCAATGATGGAGCGATAACGCTCAATGTCCTTGTTGCGAAGATACGCCAAAAGGCGGCGGCGATGGCCGACCATCTTCAGAAGCCCACGACGGGAATGATGATCCTTCTTGTGCTCCTTCAGGTGCTCGGTCAGATACGCGATGCGCGAGGTCAGAACGGCGATCTGGATTTCCGGCGATCCCGTGTCCCCCTCATGAACGGCGTACTGCTTGATCAGCGCAGTTTTCTCTTCCTTTGTCAGCATTGTAAATCTTCCTCCTGTTTTGTTATTCTCCGGTGACGAAGCGCGCGTCGGAGTGCTCGCGCCCCGCGTCACGGAATACATATCGAAGGGCATTATATCATACGAAAAAAAGAATGTAAAGGACGAAAATGACGGCGCGCACGAGCGATTTCGCAAAAATTTCGCGGGGCGCAAAAAAGTGCTGGCAGGAAAAGCGACGGTATGATATCCTGAACCTGTATATAATTAGAAACGAATACAAACGACTACGAAAAAGGGGGAGAATCCATGAAAAAGAAAACGATTTGCGCGCTGGCGATTTGCGCGGCTCTGTCCGCAGGCGTCGCGCCCGTCCCGCAGTTTGACGCGCCCGTCGCGTTTGCCGAGGCAAGCGACTATGCCGACGCGTCGCTCGCGTATCTGCCGCTGATGAAGCGCACGCGGTATTTCGTGGACGGCGACCAGACCGGGGAAGTGTTCCGCTCGCACTGGACGGGCGTCGATTTCACCGGCAATGTCAAAGACTTCACCGATATCGCCCTCGCGATCGCCGCATACAGCGAGAACGAGGCGCAAAGCGCAGACGCCGCCCGCGTCGAGATGGCCGCCGAGGCGCGGCAGGAGCGCGCCGAGCGTCTGGCCAACGGCTCGCCCTTCTACGGACCCTTCGAGCGTCAGCGGGACATTTTCGTCCGCCGCGCTGACTCAAAAGTCGTCAGCCTGCTGGAATACGGCTCGTCCTACACGGGCGGCGTACACGGCTCCTACGGCGCCGGAGGGGTAAATTTCGACGCCCAGACGGGCAAGAAGCTCGCGCTTTCCGACGTCTGCCCGAACACGGAAGGGCTGATCGCAGCGATCATCGCCCAGCTCGGCTTCGACTACCCGAAAGCGTCCTTTATGGAAAGCGGCAGCACGTTGATGCAGGACATGGTGCGGCAAATGGTGTCTGACGGCTCGGTGCCGTGGACGCTCGACGCGCGCGGCGTCTCTTTCTATTTCAATCCGTATCTGCTCGGTTCCTATGCCGAGGGCATTTTCACCTCGACGATCCTTTTCTCCCAGCATCCGGGGCTTTTCGCGGATGGGTACGGCTCCGGCCCCGCGGCCTACGCGATGGAGATTGAGCCGTATCTCGTCACGCGGCTCTCGGACAGCCCGCGCGACCACCGGCTGACAGTCGGCGCCGAGCCCAACAACGTCGTTATCCGATTCGGCGGCGAGACCTTCAAGAACGCCGTTGCCGTCACGGACATCCATCCCGTCGTGGTCGGCCTCGAGGACGGACGTCACTATCTCTATATCGATTGCGTGCAGGAGGGGACCCGCACCATTCGCGTCTACGACCTGAACGCCTCCGAAGTGCAATGCATCTGCGTCCTGCCCCTGACGCTGCTCGCCTCCCCCGCCGACCGCGAGGACGACAAGGAATGGTATGTGATGACGGATCCCATGAACTTCACGGCGACCGTGACGGAGGACAGAGAATTCCCCGCGGGAACGACAGTCCGCTGCCGCGTCGGCAGCGACGGCCGCATCGAGGTCATTTCCGCAGATTGACGCGAAAGGGTAACGCCTCATGGAACTTCGCGAACTTCAATATTTCCTGACCTGCGCGCGCTGCGGGTCTTTGACCGCGGCGGCGGACGAGCTTTTCACGACGCAGCCGCATGTCAGCATGGTGATCCGGGAGCTGGAGCAGGAGCTGGGAACGCGTCTTTTCACGCGCCGCTCGAAGGGCGTGGAGCTGACCGAAGCCGGAGAGCGGGTTTACGGCTACGCGCTGCGCGCGCTCCGAAACGCCGAGCTTTTCGCCTCGATCAGCCGCGAACAGCTGGAGCACACGCTCCGCGTCGCGACGAACAACAGCAGCAACATGGCGGTAATGCTGACGGCGTTCTACAACGAATTCACAGGGAACGGGAAAAAGCGGGAGCTGTATCTGCACTTCACCGAGTGCGGCATCGAGAAGATGATCGCGCTGCTTTCGGCCCACGAGTATGACCTTGGCTTCCTGTTCGTGCCGGACACGAAGCGCTCGGCGCTCAACTATCGGATGAAACGCCATCAGCTTGCTTTCACTCCTCTCCTCGACACCGACCTCGTGCTTTACGTCGGCAAAAACCATCCGCTGGCGAACCGCGCCTCGGTGACGGCGGAGGAAGTCGCCTCCCTTTCCTTCATTCAATTGGAAGACGACTTTTTCACCGTCGAAGACCTCTTGGCGGGCGACCCCGCTTTTCGCAAAAAGCGGCTCGAGATTCGCCGCGTGGTACGGACGAACAGCGACCACATGATGATCCGCATGCTCGACAAGACGGATCTCTGCAATCTCGGCAGCTATTGGCTGAAGGACGTCTACCGCCAATACGATTTCCTCCGGATTCCTGTGGAAGGGCTGGAAAACCGCATCGCGTTCGGCTACCTCTCGCGCAAAGGCGAGCCGCTGAACGCGGACACGGCGGCTTTCCTGAACTACCTGCGCCGCGCGTTGGAACTGGATGCCGACGCGTAATAAAATCATGAACGCAAATGCGAAATGAATCTATGACATAACGATTCTTTATATCCCCTCATAAAAAACGTGAAATATCGGAAAAGCGCCCTCTTTGCTATACTCAAAGTGAAAGCAAGGAGGGCATTTTTCATGAATATAGCGAAAAGGACCTGCGAAGAACAGTTCCGGACAGGCGAAGTGCTGATGGACAGCGGCTCCATTCATCGGACGCTCTTGGTCTATGCGCTGCCGGTGCTCGTCATGCAGCTTTTGCAGCAGCTTTACAATATCGCCGACTGCGCCGTGATCGGGCGTCTCTGCGGCGGTTTCGGGCTGGCGGCGGTAGGCGTCGCCGGGCTCGTACTGGCCGTGCATGTCAATTTCTTCATCGGCTTTTCCGTCGGCGTGACCTCCGCCGTATCGCGGCTCTTCGGCGCGCGGGATTTCGGAAAGCTGCGCGCGATGATCGCGACCTCGGTTTTGTTGGCGGCGGGCGCGGGAATATTCTTGACGATGCTCGGGGAGCACTTGGGGGAACGATATTTGACATGGCTTTCCTGCCCCGTCGAAGCAATGGACGACGCGCTGCTGTACCTCCGCGTCTGCCTGCTCGGCCTCGTGCCGCAGCTCGTCTACAACGTCGCGAACGGCGTCTTCCGCGCGCTGGGCAACACGAAAACGCCGCTCCGCTGGCTCGCCGCCTCCGCCGTGCTGAATATCGTCCTCGACCTGCTATTTGTCGGCGCGTGGGGCTTCGGCTTCGCCGGCGCTGCATGGGCGACGCTGACGGCGCAGTGGGCGCTCGGTCTCGGCATGGTTTGGCGTCTTACGCGCATCGACGAGCGTTTCCGGCTCTCCCTCGACGCGCCGCTGCTTTCCGCGCGGGAACTTTTCGCGCTGCTGCGTCTCGGCGTGCCGTCCGGCATGCAGGCGGCGTTCATGAGCCTGTCGTCGCTCCTGATCCAGATCAGCATCGATTCCTTCGGCCCTGCCGCAATGGCGGGTATGGTAATCTACGCAAAAATCGAAGGGTTCATGTACTATCCCGCCTTCGCCTACGGCATGGCGCTGACCGGTTTCATCGGGCAGAATCTCGGCGCGGGGCAAATGGACCGCGTCAAAGAGGCGATGGACGTCAGCCGCCGCACGGCGATTCGCGGCTCGCTCCTCATCGGCGTGGCGCTGATGCTGGCGGCAGAGCCGCTCCTCGCGTGCTTCACTGAGGACGCGCCGACGCTGTCTTTCGGTCTTGCCGCCGTCTATTGGACGTTTCCGTTTTATTTCCTCTACTCGCTGAATCAGGTCTATATCGGCGGGCTGAAAGGACTGGGCGAGACGGGCGTGCCGATGCTCTCCGCCCTCGCCGCCTACGCGCTGTTCCGCGTCGTATGGTGCGACGCGCTGCTCCCCCACTGGCACGACATGGCGGTCATCTACAACGCTTACAACGTCAGCTTCGTCGTCTCGCTCCTGATCCTCGTCCCCGCCTATCGCCATACGTTCCATAGATTAACGCATCCGGAAGCCCACGGAAAGACGATCGCAGTATGATGGATATCGTCGTCAAACATAATTTTTTGAAGTATGAAAATCATACTTCAAAAAATTTACACCTAAAAAAATGGCTGTCGCGGGAAGAAATCATCTTCCCGCGGCAGCCATTTCCTTCATTATTCGCTCAGGCCGACCGATTTCCACAGATCGACGGAAACCGTTCCATTTGCCAGCAGCCCATGAATCAGCGTGAAATACTTCGGCAGACTGTCCCTGCACCACAAGATCTCGATATGGAACATGTCATTCGTGATGGCCGTAAGGTCGAAGCCGAACGCGTCCAGGGAATAGCGCATCTTGTCCGGCTGGCGGCACGGCGCGCCGGTTTTCCGGGTGCAGCTTTCGCACAGAGTGCAGCCGCCGGAAGCCAGGGCCAGGCTCCCGGGAATCTGCGTCTCCAGCTTCAGCAGCCGCTCTTCAAGGTCGCGTTTTACCGTCGACACGATGTCCCAGCCCACCGTCCTGATCTTCTCCGCCGTATCCGCCGCCCGGATCGTCGCCTCGTCCAGATTTATCTTCGCGCACAAGAGATTTATCTGCGCGTAGGGCGCCAAAAACTCGTCCACGTCAAAGGACAACGGCGGGCATGACCATCGGTCGTCATAGCGCGGACACTCCCGGCAAAACGCCATGAACTTCTTGCGGTCCTGATATTTCTCCCGAAACTGCGCCATCCCGATATAATTGGTCCGATATTCCACCCGATATGCCATAAGTAAATCCCCTGTCCTTCCGCAAAATACCAAATCCCGTTGAACACTCGATTCATTTCTATCCTCTCAATTTTACCATGTCGAACGTTCTCAAAAAAGTCGGGCGTTGAAAAATCGATACATTTTTATTCCACGAAAACAAGCAATATGATAAGATAAGAATGAATCGGCGACGTCTTGATTCGATAACTGGAACAAAAAAGATTGGGGCGTAAAATGATGAAACGGATCGGTTTGGACGTTTTGCTCTTTGGGCTGCTCATCTTCCTGATGTGCTTCAAGATATTTCCGCGCAGGTACCATGAAGCGCTGGGCGTCGTCATCGCGCTCCCCATACTTCTTCATCTTGTGTGGAACCGCCTCTGGTTCTCTTCCCTGCGGCGCGGAAAATGGAGCGCGTACCGGAAACTCTCGGCCGCCGTCGACATACTGCTGATCGTGTCGACGCTTGTCGCGCTGGTCAGCGGCGCGGCTATCGCCCACCGCATCTTCAAGGGCATATTCGGCCTCGCGTGGCAAAAGAGCATCTTCGTCCATCAGCTGCACATCACGTCGTCCTACTGGATGCTGCTGTTTTCGGGGCTTCATCTGGGGCTCCACTGGAAAGCGCTCTGGACGCGCTTTGTCCTTTGGCGCGGCTGGGACGTTTCTTCGCGCTGCTATCGTCTCGGCGCGCGGCTCGCCGTGGCCGCCGTCGTCGTTTTTGGCGTCGTCGGCTCATTCCTGCACCAGGCCGGCGACCGCCTGTTCATGGAGCACGTCTTCTTCCGCACCAACACGCCGGCACGGGACTTGCCGCCCACCGCGTTCCTGCTCCTTTTCATCGCCATGTTCGGCATGTACGCGGTTGCCGGATATTGGGCGGGCAGAAAGGCGCCGCATACATCCGAATAGGAACAGGAAACTATGTCGCTCTTGTCCTTTGGAAAACCGCACCAAATACCAGCAGCCGGAAAACCCAGTCGATGAACATGGCGTACCATACCCACAG
>JAFZRW010000064.1 GCA_017619685.1 Schwartzia sp. (in: firmicutes) | reverse complement strand
CGTAACGACTGATACAAGCGTAACATCTTTGCCACCTCACCCGTCGCGCTTCGCGCGCCACCCTCCCCTCAAGGGGAGGGCTTAGAATGCGTGCTTCGCGTAACGGAAGAAGTTTCTTAGCGCCGCTGGCAGTTTTTCGAGGGAAGGGATCATCGGCGCAATTCGGTCTTGAGAATCGTTTTACGAAGCGTCAGAAATTCCTTTCCCCGCAAGGCTTCCCGTCTCGCATTAAAACCCGCAGAAAAAATTCGGAGTCAAAATTTTTTACTCCGTTATTTTTGCGAGCGAAAAACGGACTGCAAAAGATGCCGATATGACAAGGTTCTTGAACCACGGACAGATTTTCCTGCCAAACGGAATTGAAAGATTTCATTCCCAGTCCGCCCGCAGCCTGTCGATGGTCTTTTTCACGAATTCCGGCGAGATGCAGCGCGTGCATTCAAACTCCCTGTCCGTGCCGCGATGGTGCGGGCACGCGCCGAAGTCCTCGTATTTGTGCTCGTGGCGCTGGTCGTTGGCGCAGCTGTGGCAGGTGTGGAACTGCTGCACGCGGTACGGCGTGTAAAATTCCGTGCCGGGCGCCGAAAAGCCGACGATCATCACCACCGGCACGCCCGCGCCCCACGCGAGCCACGAGAGCCCGCTGGCAAGCCCAATGAAGAACGCCGCGCCGGAAATCAGGTCGACGCGCTCCTGCAGCGAGAGGTCGCCGGTGAAGTCCTCCGCGCCGTAAGGGATCGCGTTGCCGAAAATCCCGTTGGACGTCACGCGGTCGCGGTCCACGCAGAGCACGCGGTAGCCCAGTTCTTTCAGATACGCGACCGTGTCCATCCAGCCCTGCGCGTTGTTCCAGTATTTGCATTGGGCCGTGGCCTGCGTCGCGATGCAGACGTACGGCTCTTTCGGGCGAATCTGTTTCGCGTCCGGCGACGGCAGCAGGCGGGGCCGCGTCTCCTTTGCCTCCACGCCAAGGAGATAGGCCGCGTGGCCTTGAAGCCCCACGACGCGGTAGTCCATGGGCTGGAGATTGCGGTCGTCCCAGGGCGCGAACAGTCCGATATAATATGTCGCGTAGAGGTCGGCGGGCCGCTCGTCCTCCGGCGCGAGGAAATGGATCTCGGGATAGCCGGCGCGCAGGATCTCGATATAGCGCTCGTCCATGAGCGCGTAAAGCTCGCAGCCGTGCGCCTCGCGGAACGCCTCCGCGTAGGGGAACCACGCCAGAAGGTCGCCCATGGCCGCGCCGGCGAATTTCATCAGTACGTTCTTCCCGTCGGCGTCGTAGTCGTGGGAAAAGACGAGTTTCGGCGCAGCCGTCTCCTCTTTCGCTTTCGCCGCTTTTTGCTCTTCCTCCGACGGGTCCTCGTAGACCTCGAGGCGGAAGTTCACGAAATACCGCTTCGTGCTGGTGGCCGTCACGCCCGACGCCTGCGCGTCGTAGACCGTGAGCGCCGCGTCCCTGTCGACGAACCGCACGCGGTAGCGCCCCTCCGGCACCGTCACCCGAAGCCCCATATTGAAATCGAACCGCAGGCCCTCGATGGGCGTTTCCTGCGTCGGCGACGCCGGAGGATCGAAGGTCATATACGGTTTTTTCTCCGCCGCGTTATTTTCCATGATGTTGCCTCCTGATTGAAACCTTCCAAGCCCTCCCCTTTGGGGAGGGCTAGTTTCGTTTCCTGTGGCCTTTTTTCGGGTTGAGCTTGTAGTCCTGCATCAGCCGCGCGATGGTCTGGCAGACCTGACCGGAGCTGATGAACCGCGTACACTCGAATTCCCGCTCCGTGTTCTCGTGTCTCGGGCACCAGCCGAAATCCGCGTGGACGAACTCTTCGCTGCTGTCGGTCCAGCAGCCGTTGCAGACGTGGAAATTGATGACGCGGTACGGCGTGTGAAACTCATTGTACGGCAGCGTAAAGCCCGAAATCAGCACGACGGGCGTCCCCGAGCCCCACGCGATCCACGAGAGCCCGCTGGAAAGCCCGACGAAAAAGTCCGCGTGGCCGAGGAAATCGACGCGCTCCTGCAAGGGGCGGTCGCCGGTGAAGTCCTCCGCGCCGTAGGGGATCGTGTTCCAGTGCCGCCCGTAGCCGTGGCATTTCTCGCGGTCGATGCAGAGCACGCGGTAGCCCAGCGCTTTCAAGACGTCCACCGTCTCGATCCAGCCCCTCGGATTGTTCCAATATTTCGCCTGGCTCGTGGCCTGCGCCGCGATGCAGACGTACGGCTCTTTGATCGGTCTCGTCTTCGACGGCGTCAGGATCGGCCGCCGCTCCACCACGTCGAGGCCGAGGATATACGGGATATTCAGCTGCAGACCCGTCACGCGAAAATCCGTCGGCTGATGGAACCGGTCGTCGGCGGGGAAGAAGATGCCCATGTAATAGGTCGCGTAGCAGTTTTCCGGCTCCGTTTCCGGCGCGATGAAATGGATCTTCGGATAGGCGGGCGCGAACAGCTCGGCCAGCTTCCGGCTCATCGAGCAATAGACTTCGCAGCCGTGCTTCTTGCGGAATTCTTCCGAATACGGGAACCATGCCATGATGTCGCCGATGGTTCCCACCGGGAACCGGATATGCACGACCTTCCCTTTCAGGTCGAGGTCGTGGGTCAGCGCAAGCTGCCCGTCCTTCCATATCTCGACGCGGAAATGGATATAGTATTTCTTCGTGCTGGTCACCAGCGCCTCGGACACGTCCGCGTCGTACAGGATCGAGCTCGTATCGAGGTCGGTGAACCGCACATGATAGTTGCCTTTCGGGATCAGGACCCGCGCCCCGTAGTTGAAGTCGAGCTTCACGCCGGGAAGCTCCGTTTCCAGGGAAACGGGAGCCGGATTGAAGCAGACGTATTTCTTTTGCGGCGGCGTCTGTGGGTTTTGTGCGCTTTGTGGGTTTTGTGCGTTTTGTGCGTTTTCCGCCGTCGTATTTCCGTCCAAGCCGTCCACCGTCCTTTCCGTTGAGAGTCCTCATACATATCCTATGTTATTCTACATCCGAAAAACCGAAAGTCAACAATTATGCCGTGAACGACAAAAAGTTGCCGTGAACGACATCTTTTTTATCATTCGCGGCATAAATTTACCATTCACGGACGAAATTTTGTTCGGTTTTGCTCTTTTTTGGCTCCAAAATCGTTTTTCGGCACAAAAAAAGCTCCGCAAAAAGCGGAGCCTTTTTTCCTATTTTTTCTATTTTTATGAAGTGATGCCGTCCCAGAAGTTCAGTACGGCGGCCACAGGGCTGAAGCCTTTCTGCATGGAGTCGCCGGCGATCATGTCGATGCGGCCGACTTCCTTGCCGTCGTAGAGGATCACGAGGTCGCCGACTTTGTCGCCGCTCTTGATCGGCGCGCGAATGAAGCGCGGCAGGTCGAAGTCGATCTTGAATTTCTTTTGGTCGTCGCCGTTGAAGAGCAGGTATTTGACGTCTTCCCTCGGGTGCACGTTCACTTTGTATGTGCTGCCGTCATGCACCCAGACGGTCTTCTCGATCTTTTCCTTGACCGGCCCTTTGACCAGCCGGACGAGGGGGAAACCGTAGTCCATGAGTTTCGCCGTGTCCGCGAAGCGGTCGTCCGTATCCGGCGAGTTCATGACGATGCAGATCAGCGTGACGCCGTTCCGCGTGGCCGCGCCTGCGAGGCAGCCGCCCGCCGCGCGCGTCCAGCCCGTCTTGATGCCGCTCATGCCGGAATAGGTATAGAGGAGCTCGTTGGTGTTTTCCATTTTCCGCTGGTGCTTCGCGCCGTCCGCGTTCCAGACGAGGGTGTGCTCGCGGGCGTCCACGATCTTGCGGAACTCTTTGTTCGTCCAGCCGTACCGCGCGATCTTCATCATGTCGCGCGCCGTCGAGACGTGGCGCACGTCCGGCAGGCCGTTGGGATTGGCGAATTGGGTGTTCTTCGCGCCGACCGACCACGCCTTTTGCGTCATGTTCGCCGCGAATTCCGACGCGTCATGGGACGGCGTCATCGCTTCGGCGACCGCCACCGCAGCGCCGTTGTCCGACTCCATCATCAGCGCCATCAAGAGCTCGCGCATGGTCAGCACGTCGCCCTCGACGAAATCCGTCCCTTCCGTGCCGGCGGCGTCGGGGCCGACCGTTACGGTCTTGGACAGATCTTTCCAGTTCTCCAGCGCGAGAATGCAGGTCATCATTTTTGTCATGCTGGCCGGATACATGAGCCGGTCGGCGTTCTTTTCGTAAATCACGCGCCCCGTCGACGCCTCGACGAGAATCGCCGCTTCCGCCGTGATATTCGGCGGCGCGGGCAGCTTCGCCGCGAACGCCGTCTGCGCCGTGAAAGACAGCGCAAAAACGACCGCCGCGAAGGCGCGGAGCCATCTATTTATATTCATCGAAATCATTCCTCTGGATTGGTGATAAAAATTCTGATTAAAATTTGCGAACTTAGCCTTCCCCTGGAGGGGAAGGTGGCGCGCGAAGCGCGACGGATGAGGTGTTAAGACGTAGCGACTGATGTAAGCGCAACGCCAAGGCCACCTCACCCACCGCCTACGGCGGTCCCCCCTCCCCTCAAGGGGAGGGCAAGGGATTTTACTCGTTGTTTCCTGTCATAAAATCTCTAACAACATAAAAGGTGCCGACCGATTTCAGGCAGAGCTCGCCGTCCTCGCCGAAGACGCGCCCCTCGCAGACCATCGTGCGCTTTCCGTCGTGGATCACTTCTCCCTCGGCGAAAACGCGCCCTTCGCAAACCGGACGGATGAAGGACATATTCATTTCCAATGTGACGACGCCCTTGTCGCAGGTAAAGCAGGCGATCCCCATCGCCGTGTCCACCATCGTCGCCGCGACGCCGCCGTGGGCGATATGGTGAACGTTCGTATGCTCGTGCTTCACGTCCATCTCGAGACGCACGCGGCCGCGCTCGTACGACGTCACGCGGACGCCGAGCAGCGCGAGGAACGGATTCGCCTCGTAAAATTCGTCAAAATGACGCTTCACATGCGCGCTGACTTCCGGTGTCATTCGGTCTGAACCCCTTATACCTGTATATATTGCCGTATCCGACAACTATATGTTGTATTATACCATCGCAATTATTATGCTTCAAATAAATGAAATTTATCTTGAAAGTAGTAATCCCCCGAAACGTAAAAAAGGAGCGCCTTTACAAAAAGCACTCCTTTTGTCCCATTTTGAAATTCTGATTTTACCTGCAATTTATGCAGGGAAGCAAGTGCTTCCCTATGCCATTCCGAACTTCTTTTTGATTTCCTCGACGCGTTTCGCGTGGAAAGCGTTTTCCCGCTGCCGCGCGGCGCGAAGTTTCGGCGGGTGGTGCTTGTAGGATTTCCAGATCAGGTCGAGCTTGTCCTGATGACGCTTGTTCTCGATCTCCATTGCGCGCTCGTAGGTCAGCGCTTCCGGCTTGCCGCCTTTCCGCCGTTTCGGCTTCTTTTGCGCGGCGCCCTCTTCCTGCTTCGTCGCCGCATAGGCCGTCGCCAGGAGCGCCGTCGCGGGAACACCGGCGAAAACAAGCCCGGCCAGCGCCGCCGCCACGATCTTCTTCCCGTTCATGCTCCCACTTCCTTTCTTACGGAAAAATTCACTAAATCAGCCTTCCCCTCGAGGGGAAGGTGGCGCGCGAAGCGCGACGGATGAGGTGTTAAGACGTAACGGCTGCAACAAGCGTAGCCTCACAGCCACCTCACCCCCCGCCTGCGGCGGGACCCTCCCCTCAAGGGGAGGGCTTGGGATTTTGCATTTATATTATATCATGCCGACGAATTTTTTTCTTCCCCAAAATGTATTTTCCCCGTTAAGTTTTTGGACGGATTTTTCGATATATGGATAAGAAGATGTATCATCTTAGAGAAGGAACTCACAGGAAGCGGCGAAGGGGGCAATTCACCATGTTCAATTCAATCAACTCCAACTATTCTCTGTACCAAAAGACGATGGGACAGGTCGGCGGCAAGCGCGGCGCGGCCAAGAAGGACGGCGCGGACGCGAAGAAGGGCGCCGATTTCGGCGCGGACTTCGGCGTCGAGCTTTCTAACGAAGGTCTGGCGGCGCTGGAAAAACAGCAGCAGAAATTCGTCGTCAACCAGAAGACCGACGCGGACGACGACTTCCTGACGGAAGACAAGCTGTCCGACAAGGCGAAGAATTTCCTGTCGAAGCTGCGCGAGAAGTACGGGGACAAGTATGATTTCTTCGCGGTGTCGAGCATCGAGGACCCGCGCGCGATGAAGCTGACCGGCACGAAGGCGTACTCCGTGGTCCTGACGAACGACGAGATCGAGAAGATGGCCGACGACGAGGAATACGCCGAAGAGGTCATGAAGAAGGTGGAGTCCGCCGTCGACATGACGAAGCGGATCGAGGAAAACGGCGAGCTTGGCGAGGGCGTGAAGTTCAAGCACATCTCCATCGCGTTCGACAACGACGGCAACATGAAGCTGTTCGCCGAGCTGGAGAAGATGTCCGAGAAGCAGCAGGAGCGCATGGAAAAAGCGAAAGAGCGCCGCGCCGAGGAAAAAGAGGAGGCCGAGCAGAAAGAAGAAAGGGTACGGGAACGGCCGCTGCGCGTCCGTCTCGAAGCGACCTCCGAGGAAGAGCTGCTGGAAAAGATCGCCGGCGTCAACTGGGAAGAGATCGCCGCCATGCGGAAAGAGAAAAAGGAAGACGAATAACGGCATAAGGAAACACCGAATAAGTCCCTTTCGCCCTTGTCGGTTCTTTTTCCGTCATGCTGCGTCAGATGTCGCTCGACGTAGCTATGCTACGACTTCGCGCCATCTTTCTTGCCTGACGAAAAAAGCCCTCGGCAAGGCCATAAATTGACTTAATCGTTGTTTCCTTAACGAAAACCCCGACGTCCTGATGACGTCGGGGTTTTCTGTACGCAATATGCTCAGATAAGCTTCGTCTCATTCACTTCGCGAATGACGGCAGCCTTGATCGACTCAGGCGTCGCTTCCTTGATGAGGAGCGCCGACTTCTCGATGATGGACTGCATGACCGGCTCCACGTCCTCGCGGGCGAGATCGTCCTTCGGATTCGGGACGCCCATCGTGCTCGTCCTGCCGTTCGTAAGTACGAAGCGCATATTCAGGGTCTTGGACATTTTGTTTAATTACCTCCTTTCTTTCCGTTTTGTTTGTTGCTTCCTATTGACTGCTTACGCAAGCGCGAGGATCGACGTGTCCTGGCGCGCGATGCTGCCCACCGGCAGCGCCTGCAGATTGCCGACCGCCGCAGCGACGTCATAGGCGTTTTCGTCCGTCAGCTCAGGATTCACGTTGCGAATCCCGACCTGTCCGTAAGTCGCCGAGCCGTCCGCCGCGACGCCGTTCTCCACTGCGAGGACCAGCTTCGTCGCCTGCTTCTTCTTGGTAACCGCCATGCGTATCACCTCCTTTCACCCGCATACATGACGCGAGCGAAAGGATATACAACACACGGAAAATTTTCACGAAAAAAGCTCTCCTATTAAGCCTTCCCCTCGAGGGGAAGGTGGCGCGCGGAGCGCGACGGATGAGGTGGCTCTCGACGTAAGGATATATAAAAAAGCTCTCCTGAAAACAGGAGAGCTTTTTTACATATCCTCTACTTCTATCCTCTACTTCGCCGCTTCGCGTCCACACGAAAGACGGCGCAGCACGGCTTCCTCTTCGTCCCGCACAAGCTCCGCGCGGATATGGCGCGCGGCGCTGATATGCGCGCGGATCGTCTTCTCGCTCCAGAGCACGGCCAGCGACGCGCCGCCTGCCAGCGAGAGGACGGCGTGCTTGTCCGGCTTTGCTTTCGACAAGGGACGGCGAAGCCGCGTCCGCCGGCGCCTCGTCCCCTCCTCCGGCGACTCGGGACTCATCTCGGCAAGCGCGGCGACGTTGACGTGGGCCATCGTGGCGTCGCCGCCGACGCGCGGGCGGCGCGTCTTGACCGGTACGAGCACGAGATCGGCGGAGGCCGCGATCGGATTGTTCAGCGTGCGGTGGGTATAGCGCGACGCCCATTGGCGCAGCAGCGTCACGTCCTTGCAGCGGCGGCGCGCGAGCCGCTGTATCGTCGCGCGCATCGTCCGGCGATAGACAAGCTCTGTGCCGTTCGTGAGCAGGATTCGCGTCACGTCGCCCTCCTGCGTGTACGTCGGGAGCAGCGCGGCGATTTCATCGTCCTTCGGAAGAGTTTCCTTCATCATTCGTTTGCCTTCTTTCCTTCAGGAAACGTCGAACAACTCGTCGTTTCCTTTAATATTTTCGCCCAAAAGGGATAACAGCGCGAACCGGAACGGGGGCATCGTCCGGGCCGCGCGCCACAAACACGATTTATTATAGAATATTCGTTCCTTATTGTCAATAAAATCGAATACAATTTTGAAAAATGTCGAGTCGCATGCCGCTCGGCTTTTGTTATTTTCGGCGGAAAAGCGCAGACTACAGGCAAGCGCTGAGAAGCACTGACTCCGATCAGGCTTCCCTATTCGAGGAACCGGTTCCTCACCAATGAAAGGTGAGGAAAATGAACCAAAAACTGTATATCGAGGCCGCGAAACGCGGCGACCGCGAAGCGACGGCGACGCTTCTTTCCATGTACGAAGGGCTGTGCCGCAAAGCGGCGGGGCAGGCGCATCTCGCGCCGCTGGGCGAGGACGCATTGTCCGCCGCGCACGAGAGCTTCCTTTGCGCGCTGCGCGACTATGACGAGTCTCGGGGCGTGCCGTTCCCCGGCTTCGTAAAGGCGAAAGTCTACGGCGACCTTCGCACGCTGTTCAAGAAGTCGCGCCGTCAATGGCAGCGCGAAGTCTTCCCCGCGGAGACGGAGAACGGCGAA
Source organism: Schwartzia sp. (in: firmicutes) (assembly GCA_017619685.1). GTDB lineage: Bacteria > Bacillota > Negativicutes > Selenomonadales > Selenomonadaceae > RUG12372. The sequence goes on along the minus strand of JAFZRW010000064.1, from coordinate 6,801 downwards.
AATCCGCTGGAGGCCGTGCCGGACGACCACGACGAGCCGTCGCGCATCGAATCCGACGACGCGTTTCGCGCGATGATCGCGCCCCTCGGCGAAAAGCCGCGCCGCCTCCTGACCATGCTCTACAAGGAGGGACTGACGCAGAAAGAAGCCGCCGCGCGGCTCGGCGTGAGCCAGCAGGCGGCGGCGGTCATGAAAGGAAGAGCGCTGAAAACGCTGCGAAAGCAAGCAGCGAGCGCATAAGGAAACGCCAAAAACATGAGAAAAGCCGCCGAAAGCTTGCAGGCATAGGCGGCTAATCTCATTTAGCTTATCATGTCGGGGCTGGCCGTTTATCGGCAGCACCTTCTCTTACGCTTATTATAGCACAGTCCGTACTAAAATTAAACAAAAATGACCGCCCGAGTCCCCACTTGGCGGTCATTCTGACTACTAACGAGGGCTGACCGTTTACCGGCAGCACCTTTTCCTATGTTCATTATAGCACAGTCTGTGCAAAAAGCAACCAGAAAAGCCGTCCCGAAAGGGACGGCTTTTTTCTTAATACATATTGCGTTTCAGAAAACCTGTGCTATAATAACTACGAAAAGGTGTTTGCCACACGGCAGGCGGTCAACTCTTAGCCCCGGAAGGGGGGCGAAGCTGATGACGAAATACGATTTTTTCGCGCTGATTTTTATCTTCGCGTTATGTGTTATCGCTCTGAAAGCCTAACCATGAGAAAAGCCGCCCGATGCTTCCCGGCGTAGGCGGCTAATCTCATTTAGCTATCATGTCGGGGCTGACCGTTTGTCGGCAGCACCTTTTCCTACGTTCATTATAGCACAGTCTGTGCAAAAAGCAACCAGAAAAGCCGTCCCAAAAGGGACGGCTTTTTTTGCCGCTATTCTCCCTGATACCATACCGCTTTCCCGATGATTTCCTCCAGCCGCTCATAGAGCGCGTCTCCGGGGCAGGCGGTGGCCGCCAGGTCGCGATGGCCGACGATATGCTCCTCGTCGAGCGCCACGCCGAAGGACGCGCTAATCACCGCTATGAGCATCGCGCAGGACTCGATCTGCGCCGCCGTCGGCTCCTCTTCGCAGAAATTCCCGCAGAGGGCGATCCCGATACTGCGCGTGTTCGCGCCCTCGGCATGGGCGCCCATGGCGAGCGCGGGCCGTCCCGCCTCCACCGCTCCGCTCTTCCGTATCAGGTAGTGGTACCCGACGCCGGCCCAGCCCAGCCCGCGATGCGCGTCGTCGATCGCCGCAACGTCCGGGTCCTCCCCCGGCGCGCCGCCCGTATGGTGCAGCACGGCAAGCGCGGTTCTGTCGCGCATCACCAGCCGCTCAGGCGGAAAGAAAAGGCCATAATCGGTAATATTGATCGCTTCCATAAAATGCTCCTTTCTTTATAACGAATTTTCGAAGCCTTCCCCTCGAGGGGAAGGTGGCGCGCGAAGCGCGACGGATGAGGTGGAACTCTTTTTGCGACCACCTCACCCACCGCTAAAGCGGTCCCCCCTCCCCAGAGGGGAGGGCAAGTTTCCTCAATATCGTCTTCCGGCAATCTTCACGCCGCCTAAATATCCAAGCAAGCCGCTGGCGATGCTCATGGAAAGCTCCGATTGCGAGAACCAGATCGTCATGATAAGGCCCGCCCCCAGCGCGCTCGCCACAAGGATATCGGCAAAATTCACGCGGTCGATCTGCATGTCCCTCACCTCCTTTCACGCACTTACATGGCGAAAGAAGGGGAAAATACAACGAACAGGACACGTTTATCAAGATTCCTGCCCCAGCTTCAAGGGCATCTTTTTGCGGCACGAGACTAATTTCTGTCTTGCCACCAACCGGTTGCTATAATATAATAGGATAGAAAAGGTATAGAAATTTCACACTTCTTAGGAGAGAATGATGATTCCATTCACGATCGACGATTTGACTCCATGTCTGCGGGATACGCAAACGGGCGACGTCTTAGAAACAGAAGTTGTCCGAATCAGACGAAAAAGTTTTCTTACGAAATTCAACGAAAGAACCGGTTGGTATATCAACTGGTCGAAATTCCCCAAAGACGTGGAGATCTTCGCACTTGTACTGAAAGGGACAATGGATATCCAAGGCATGATTGCGCTGGAACGTCGTGCGGACGCTCGTGCAGTACATATCCGTTGGGCATGTACCGCGCCGCAAAATAATATCTGGGAGAACGGAGTGCAAAAATACTCCGGCGTGGGAGGCCATCTTTTCGCAATCGCTGGGAATAAATCGGTGGAATACGGCTTTGATGGCTTCGTGTTCGCGGAGGCCATGAACGCTGAAATCCTCGCGCACTATCAGCAGAGTTTCGGGGCGGAGCCGTTTCCTTTCGGCGAGCCGCCGCATCCTTACCGTTTCATCATCAACGAAGCGAATATGAAGCGCATTCGGGAGGCGTATGACTATGAAAGCACCGACGAAGAAATATGAGCGCCGGAAGCTCATGCAGGACTATCTGCGGCAATATAGCCCGCTGGAACCGGCGCAAAAGCTCGGTTATGACGTCGCAGCTATATCCAGATACGCCCGCGAAAAGAATATCGCCATATCGGAAATTCCTGCGCAGGAGCTTAAGCGATTCGCCGTTCCATGACCTTATTGGGAACGCAAAAGTCAAACCGCCACGCACCCAAGCCTTCCCCTTGAGGGGAAGGGGGACCGCCGCAGGCGGTGGATGAGGTGTTCACCACCGCGCCACGGAAAGGAGCAGACCGCCATGAAACATCAGACTGTCCACGGAAGAACGCACAAAAACGGAATGAGCCGTCGGCTGGCCCTTGCCGTCGGCGCGGCGCTTTTGTCCGGCGCTTTCAGCGTCATGCCCGTAGCCTGCGCCAATCCGGTGCTCGACGTCAAGGACGCGGCGGTGACCATCACAGGCACGAGCGATATGAGCATCACCAGCACCGCGGCCAACAATGTAATCAAGTGGGTGGACTTCTCCATCGGCAGCGGCGAGAAGGTCGCCTTCGATACAAACAACTATCTGAACTTCGTCACCGGCAGCGCGCGGTCCGATATCCTCGGCACATTGACCGGCGGCGGCAATATCTATCTCGTGAATCCGAACGGCATATTGATCGGCGACAACGCGACGGTCAACGTGGGGAACCTCTATCTCTCGACGAAGCAACTGGACGTTGCCGCGCTCACAAGCTATGACGCGGGCATATCGCAGTTGTCCTCCGTCGTCGCCGCCGCAGGCGACGTCATCAATCTGGGCAACCTGAACGCGACGAGCATCACCGTCGAGGGCAACAATATCACCTTCAAGAATGTGGCCGACGTGACTTTGAAGAACGACGCGCCCGAGGGCAGCAAAATCAACGTGACCGCGGACGGCGAGATTCGCGTCGGCTTTGCCGTGGGCGACGAGGCGACCGACTTCAGCGACACGCAATATACAATAGATAAATCGAGCGGAGCTATCAAGGATTTCAATGGCAACAGCGTTACGCTGTCCAATCCGGCGGGTTGGAGCTTCAACGGCGGCGAAAAGACGCCCGTCCAATATATGCTCGTCCGCAATCGATTCGAGCTGCAAAATATCAACAACAACCGCAGCGGCAACTATATGCTGGCGAGTGACGTCACCCTGCCGACGGTGGCCGAGGGCGAATCGAACTTCACGCCCATTGGGGGATACAACAAAAATTGGTACCGTGAGCCATTTTCCGGAAAATTCGACGGGCTGGGCCATCAGATCGAAAACCTCGCCGTTCATATAACCGAATCTATCTATATAGAACAAGATGATGGTTATGCTCCACTCAAAGAGGATGTTAACGACGAAGTGGGTCTGTTCAGTCGAGTCGGCGAAACCGGCGTCGTCGAGAACCTGGGGCTGGTGGGCGGCAGCGTGGCGGGAACCGACCATGTCGGCGGCATTGCCGGAGCCAACGAAGGCACGATACGAAATGTCTATCACACAGGCAGCGTGACCGGCCGTTCATACGTCGGCGGCGTCGCGGGCGTCAACGATGGCACGGTGGAACGCGCCTATAACACGGGCACCGTGACCGGCACACTTATCGATGTCGGCGGCGTCGCGGGCGCTAATGGCGGCACGATCAACGAAGTTCTCAACACGGGGACGGTCTCGTCATCAGACAATAACGTCGGCGGCATCGCGGGCAGAATGATGAGCAGTTACGTCATCAACGCCTACAATACGGGCGCAGTGACGGGAGCTAACATGGTCGGCGGCATAGCGGGGTCTATGAACAATAGAGGTGCTGAAGTCACCAATGTCTATAACACGGGCAGCGTGACCGGCACGGGCACAAGCGGACGCGTCGGCGGTCTTGTCGGGGATTTGGATCAAGGAACCCTGACCAACGCCTACACCAAAAGCGGCGTGGCCAGCGCAACTAATATCACGGATTATGAAAACTATTATGTTCACGATACGGTCGGGAACCGCCCGGACTATGGTGTGAAAATCGATAACGAAGCCGATTTGATGAAAGCGGCGACCTTTTATCAAGGCGACGAAGAACATCCGGGCTTTGGCTTTACGCAGAATGATGACGGCAGCTATACCGGCTTCTCGGAAAGCGGCGTCTGGCGCATTTACGAGGGCTATACCATGCCGCTCCTGACGGCGTTCCTGACGCGGAAGGACGATACCACCAGCCGGATGACGATTTACGACGGCACGGCGGACGTGGGCAACGCGACATACGAAACGTCGCAGCACAAGAGCGCGGAGTCGCAGATCGGCGGCTTCAACTACATCAAGGACGTGATCAAGGTCACGCCGAAGGAGCTGACCGTCAGCTTCGCCGACATTTCCAAGACCTACGACGGCACGACAGACGCCACGGCGGGCGCGGGCGCGCTGACGGGCGTGATCGACAACGACAAGGACAAGGTGGGCGTGACGGCCAGCGCCGAGTATGCGGACGAGAACGCGGGCGAGAACAAGCAAGTCAAATATACGAGCGTCGCGCTGACGGGTGACGGGGCGGGCAACTATACGATCGCGACGACAGCCACCGGCAGCGGCACGATCAACAGAAAAGAAGTCACGGCGAGTTTTACAGATGGAATCAGGAAGACGTATGACGGAACGACGAACGATGTGGATAAACTGGGATATGCCGTTGCGAGCCGGACCGGGAAGCTGGACGGTGTGGTCGCTGGCGATGCAGGCAAGGTGAGCGTAAGCGGCAAGGCGACGTATGCGGATAAGAACGCCAGTAATTCGTATGATACTCCTGATAAGACGGTAACTTACAGCGGGCTTGCGCTGGGCGCGGGAACCGACGGAGATGCATCGTCCAACTACGTGCTTGCCTCAACGACGGTGACGGCAGAAAACAACGGCAGGATCGATAAAGCGAACGTTACCCTGACGGTCGGCAAAGTGACCAAGACGTATGACGGAACCACGACAGTAACAGGCGGAACGCTTATTGCGAAGCCCGGCGGCGGGACGATATTCGGCAGTGACAGTCTCAGCGGCGGCAAATTTGAGTATGCGGATAAGAATGCGGGTACGGGCAAGACCGTCACGGTATCTTCCGGCAGCGCCACGATCACCGACGTCAAGACCGGGGCAGATACCAGCGGAAACTATAACATTACCTATGAGGACAATACGAACGGTACGATCACCCGCAAGGCGCTTTCTCTCGTGGCAGCGCCTGTGACCATCACCGAGGGCGAGGCGGTGCCGGCCTTCACGGGCGACGTGACGGGCTTCGTGGCAGGCGAAGGGCTGGAGACGACGGACGCGCTGACCTTCGGCGCGGACGCGAACGCAAAGACGGCGGGCGTCTATGCCGTCACCGGCACGCTGAACGGCGCGACCAGCGGCGACTATGGGCAGAATTACACCTTCGACAACGCGGCGTCGAACGCGACGGCGTTCACGATCAAGACGAAGATTGTAACGCCGGAAGAGTTCATCGCCAATGCCACCGGCAGTCAGGGAACGGCAGCGGAATACACGAACACTATCGCCTCGCTGAACAGTGAAACGACGAACGGCCTCTCTTCTCCGGTAACGACGACGCTGAACGAAGCGACGCCGGGGAGCCAGAACGACAATACGCAGGAAGGAAACACAGGCGCGGCCGTCCCGCAGACGCAGAACGCGGGCGGCTTGTCCTTCACGACGAGCGAGCGCTTGACGATCCAGGGCGGCGGCGTCAACATGCCCGAGTCGATGGGCACGGAGGCGCTCGCGGCGGCCCTGTCCGGCGCAGCCCCGGCAGGAGGTGCGCCGCCCAGCAACGCGACGCCGACGAACGAGCCGACGGCGCAGACGCCCGTGCCCGGCACGGAGCCCACAGCGGAGCCGACAAGCGCGCAGGACGACGAGGAAGAGTAAATTCCGTCTCAGGATTTCCAATTTCGATCGTCCTCGAAGCCGCGTTTGGTAAGGCTTCCACAGCCCTCATGGCTGTCGCATAAAAAATTTTGTAGTCAAAAATTTTTACTACAAAATTTTTCATGGCAAAAACAGACCAAAAGAAATCGCTTGCAGGACAAGGGCTTCACGAGTTGACAGAAAAATTCCCGATGACGGAATGGACGAACACGCACCACGAAAGGAGCAGCCGCTCGACCTCGGCGCAACGTGGAGTTTTTGAGGACTCCCTCCGTCACGCCTGCGGCGTGACACCTCCCTCGTGGAGGGAGGCAAACCCCTCCGGCGCGAAGCGAAAACCCAGGCCTTCCCCTTGAGGGGAAGGTGGCGCGCGAAGCGCGTCGGATGAGGTGTTCAGCATGAATCAAAACAACAATTCAAGACTGACCGCCAATGCACAAAAGT
>JAFZRW010000063.1 GCA_017619685.1 Schwartzia sp. (in: firmicutes) | reverse complement strand
GTCGACATGGAACCGTGCGGACAAGACGCTGTTGGCCGCCGCCGTACTGTTCGCGTTTGCGCTTTGCCTGTATCTTTCGTTTCCGGAAAGTCTTTTGGCAAAAGGCGCTCTCTTCTGCACGGAAGCGGCTCTTGTTGGCGGCGTAGCGGACTGGTTCGCCGTAACGGCCTTATTTGAGAAACCGTTGGGATTTCCCTGGCACACGGCGCTTCTTCCGCGCCGCCGCGCAGAATTCATGGAAGCGGCGGCCAAACTCATACGCCGTGAATTCTTTTCCCGACATGCTGTTTTTAGTTTGACTGCGCGCTATGACTGGAAAGGCGTCCTTCTCCGCTGGCTTGACAGCGAATCGGTACGAAACGCGCTGATTTCTGAAATACGCCGCGTCATTGGAAATACAGCACGTGAAACGGATACGAAAGAAAAATCGAAGGAATGGGCAGCGCAGCTTCGTCATGCGCTTCTTTCCGTTCCTCTTTCCCGCATATTGGGAGCAACGACTGTATGGCTGAAATCGGACGCCAAAGACCAAAGATTATTCGGCGCGCTCTCCTCCTATTTGCGCGCATGGGCGATACGTCCGGAAACACGCGATCAATTAGCGGCGCTTTTCGAACGCATACGAGAAGAAAAACTCGCGGGCGCCGGCTTTTTTATGAATCTGCTTGCAGGCTTCGCATCTGCAATGAACGTGATCAATTTCGACGATCTTGCGGCTTGCACGCAGCAAGAGGCGCTCCGCCTGCTGGACGAGGCAGACGATCCTGACTCGCCGTTTGGACGCCGACTGCACAGCGCCTTTTACGAAAGACTGGAAGCGCTGGGCGAAAACGAAACGGCGCAGGAGGCTTTTGCGGCAGCGCGCGGCGCCTTCCTGCGCGCCGTGCCTTTAGAGCAAGCTATTGAAACTGGACTTTCAAGCCTCGTCGGCGCGCTTCGCACCGATCTTCCAACGACAGAAGCGAACGACGTCCACGCGGTAATTGATGAAACCGTGAAAAACGAAGTCGACCGATGGCTTTCTCTTATCGCGAGCGATGAAGCGATTCAAGATACGCTCTCCGCGCTGACAAACGACGTCGTGCGGCGATGCGCGCTGGAAGCGCAAATCATGAGCGTAACGATTGTCCGCGAAGCCCTCGGCGACATGTCGGATAAACAACTGAACTCGCTCGTATATGATAAAGTCGAACCGGATCTTCTTTGGATCCGCATGAACGGATCCATCGTCGGTGCGGCCGTCGGCCTTATGATCTTCCTGATAATGACGGCGACCGTCCGTCTGGTGTAAACCCCAAAATAATAGGCCCTCTCTGCTTAATTTTCAGAGGGGCCTGTTTTTATGGCTTCGGTAAATCATTTCTCCGCGCCGGAGTATTTCATAGACTCTTTTTTCCACTCCCGCACGGAATAGAACGTCTTGCGTTCCCCCAGATCACAGTCGCGGGCAATACGGTCGGCTATCTCCTCGCACGTTTTTCTGTCGCGCGCATGGAGCATGACATAAAAATTATACGGCCATTTGGGAATCGGAGCACGCGAATAGCAATGGGAAACCGCTTCTTCACGACTGATGGCGGTTCCGACTTCGTCCAGCCGTTCCTTGGGAACGATCCACGCGCAAAGCGCGTTTGCCGAAAATCCCGCCTGCCTGTGTTGAAGCACCGCCCCAACGCGGCGCAATACCCCCTGTTTTTTAAGTTCCTCAAGGCGTGAAAGAAACTCCGCTTCTCCCATGCCGGCTTTTTTTGCCAGCGCGGCGTACGGACGGTACGTAATCGGGATTCCGTCCGCCAAAGCGCAAACGATCCGCCAATCCTTTTCTTCAATCATGATGCTTCTCCTGATTACAAACGAAACTGGACGCGAACTTTGTATTTTTTTGCCGACGGCAATTCAATCATATCTTCAATACCGGGAAACGCATGAAGTTCATTCAAGATCTCTCTGGTCTGATCTGACGAAACGGTTTGCAGCGTGAACCAAAGATTGTATTCTCCCTCTCGCTCATAATTATGCGTGACGCCGCTAAAACGGTTGATCTTCTCGGCTACCTCCGGCAACTTTTCGGGAACGACGCGCAGCGCGACAAGCGTGCCCTGATACCCGAGCGCATCGGAATCGAAATAAGCTCCGATCCGACGCAAAAATCCGTCTTTTTTTAGCGTTTCAAGTCTCGTCAGTATAGTCTCTTCATCTGTATGCAGACGTTCCGCTATAACGGCAAACGGACGCGGATCAAGCGGAAACTCCTCCTGCACCGCATTCAGGATTTTCTTGTCCAACGCTGAAAGCATATGATTTCCCTTCTTTGACGAAAAGGCATCGGGACGTCTTACCCGATGCCTTTTTTTGATTACCAATATTTTACAGGGAATCGGCAATCACGTCAAGCAATTCTGAACGTCCTTCACCTTTAAGAGAGGAATACGGCAATATATCCAGCTCCGGAACTCCAAGCGCGCGGCGTATGTTTTCGATTTGCCTGCGCCCTGCATCGCGGCCCAGCTTATCCGCCTTTGTCGCCACGACAAGCACTGGAAGGCCGTTTGTCACAAGCCATCGAAACATATTGACGTCCGATTCCATCGAATCGCGTCGGATATCGATGAGCTGAGCGATAAAACGGATATTCCGTGAGGAAAGCAGATACTCTTCGATGAATTTCTTCCAGGTCAAACGCTGCGCTTTTCCCGTCTTCGCATAGCCGTAGCCGGGAAGATCGACAAGATAAAAATCCCGCCGCGGTTCCTCGCCCTCGATTTTTATGCCTACGTCATAAAAATTGATCGTCTGCGTTTTTCCCGGTTGTCCGGACACATGCGCAAGATTCCTGACACGGGTCAAGGAATTGATCAGCGACGACTTCCCAACGTTCGAGCGGCCGATAAAAACAATTTCAGGGCGTTCCACGGACGGATACTGCTCGCGTTTTACCGCCGACACGCAATATTTTCCCTGAGTAACGACGACACGGTCTTTCATGGCGTCACCCAAACGTGCGGCAGCACCTCGTCCATGGAAGTGACCGGCACGAACTGAAGCCGCTCACGGATTGCCTTTGGAATCTCTTCAATATCGCGGATATTTTCTTTCGGCAGGATGATCGTATTCATACCCTCCCGATACGCCGCGAGGACTTTTTCTTTCAGTCCCCCAATCGGCAGGACACGGCCGCGCAGCGTAATCTCCCCCGTCATCGCGACGTCGCTTCTGACTTTTCGGTTCGTGAGTGCGGAAACCATCGCCGTCGCCATCGTTATGCCGGCGGAAGGACCGTCCTTGGGCACTGCGCCTTCCGGCAAATGGATATGGATGTCGTTTTTCTCATAAAAATCTTCGGGAATCGCAAAACGCTCCGCCCGGCTCCGAATATAAGAAAGTCCAGCCTGCGCCGACTCCTTCATTACGTCGCCCAGTTGCCCCGTAAGGATCAACTCGCCTTTTCCCTTCACGATTGCAACTTCCGTCGGCAGAATGTCCCCGCCGAGTTCCGTCCACGCCATTCCTGTAACGACGCCAATCTGCGGTTCTTTTTCCGCTTTGGAACGTATATATTTCGGACGTCCGAGAAAATCTTCCAAATCTTTCGCCGCCACCTGCACACGCGTTTCTCCGTCTTCAACGATGCGGCGCGCCACTTTACGACAAATCTCTCCGAGCTTCCGTTCCAATTCCCTGACGCCGGCCTCGCGCGTGTATGCCGTGATCACGCGCCGGATCGCGCCGACTCCGATGGAAAGCTCGTCCGCCGTCAATCCGTTCTCTTTTTTCTGGCGCGGCAATAAGTACCGTTTCGCGATTTCCAGCTTCTCCTGTTCCGTATAGCTGGAAAGCGTTATGATCTCCATTCGATCGCGCAGTGCGCGCGGAATCCCGCCCATATCGTTCGCCGTGACGATCCAGAAAACGTCGGAAAGATCGAACGGCAAATCCACATAATGATCGGTAAACGTGCAATTCTGCGCCGGATCCAAAACTTCCAGAAGCGCCGCCGCCGGATCTCCCTGATAATCATGCGAGAGCTTATCCACTTCATCCAGTAGGAATACGGGATTTTTCACGCCCGCGCGCCGAATCCCTTCCATGACGCGGCCCGCCATTGCGCCGACGTAAGTGCGGCGATGACCGCGAATCTCCGCCTCGTCACGGATTCCGCCCAAAGAAGCGCGCGTAAACTTCCGGCCGATGGCCCGCGCCACCGAAGACGCCAAAGACGTCTTGCCGACGCCGGGCGGTCCGACCAGGCAGAGAATCGGCGCTTTCTGGCGCGCGTCCTTATCAGCCTCTTTTTCATGAATCAATTTATGCACCGCAAGATAATCAAGGATCCGTTCCTTGACTTTCTTCAAGCCGTAATGGTCTTTTTCCAATATCCGGGACGCTTTCTTGATTTGGATGGTATCCTCC
>JAFZRW010000062.1 GCA_017619685.1 Schwartzia sp. (in: firmicutes) | reverse complement strand
GATGCGCGTCTTGGCCCGCGCCGCGACAAGCTGCTTCGTCACCTCGATGCCGTTAAGTCCCGGCATATTCAGGTCGATTAAAAGGACGTCCGGCTGAAGCACCAGCGTTCGTGAAAGCGCCTCCTGCCCTTCGGAAGCCTCGCCAACGACCTCGAGATCGTCCTCGAAATTAAGCACCCGTTTGATTCCTTGCCGCAAAAGTGCATGATCGTCTGCGATCAGAATCTTGATTGACATTGCCCGCACCTCTTCTTTCTCACTTATCCTTGTTTGTATCTCCCACAACTTTGGCCGTCAGGAAGATCAATACCTCAGAGTCCGTTTTGCTCGTCCGCACGTTGCGGAAGAAGACGCCGAGAATGGGCAAATCGCCCAAAAAGGGAATTTTTGACAGAGTTTTCGATTCCTCGCTTCCTATGAGACCGCCGATTACCATCGTCTCTCCGTCCCGAAGCCGCACCTCCGTATCGGCGGAACGCTTGTTGAATCGATATGACGCAAGCGCGTCTACATAAATCGGCGAGCTGACTTCCGTATGTACTCTCGCCGTGATGTCGCCGTCCGCGCCCACTCTGGGCGTACAGCGCAGGATAATGCCCGCTTCACGATACGTCACTGAGGTCGTCGTCGTCGAGTTCGTCACGGAAACGGTCTGCACCGGAACTTCGCCGCCGATATTGATGATCGCCTCCCGCCCCTGGATCGTCGTAATGTTCGGTCGCGCGAGGAGATTCGCCTTGCCGTCGGTAATCAACGCATTGATTTTCGCCCCGTAATAAAACTCGAAAGGGTGTCCGCCCGGCCCCCGCCCGAAGCGGATAATTCCGGGAATATTGCCGTCGCCGTAGCGGCGACGCACCGTCTCTCGGGGAATGTCCTCCGTCACGACCGTAGACGTGCCGTCGGGATTTCTGACCGTGCGGCTGCGCGTGACGTAATCGTCCGTGTATTCGGGATATTGCGGAACGCGCGACCATTCCCACTCGACGCCGAGCTCTTTCGCCGCGTTCCTGTCAATGGCGACGACGCGTGCTTCCAGCGAAACCTGCGGCGGCGGCTGGTCAAGCGCCGCAATCAACTTTTCCGCCGCTTTCGCTTCCGAAGCCGTACCGTAAAAAACGATCGTCCCTGTCGTCGCGTCCGCGAGAATGCGCGTATCGTCTTCACGTCCGCCGCTCCGCGACTCGCGCGGAGTCGAACGCACCTCCGCAACTTTTTCCTTTGATTCCCCGTCGCTCGTCTTCTCCGTTTCCCGCACGCGCGCCATACTGCCGTTGTCATACGGCATCAGGGACAACGCCACTGCCTCGCGGACTGTAGCGAGATCGGCGTATCTCACGGGAAACACATACGGGCGATAGAGTCCCTGCACGCCCGTCCGCGACGCCGTGATAATCGCAACGCCGCCCGTCTCGCCCAGGGAAAGGTCGTCCGCCGCCGCGATCATCGCGAAGGCTTCCTCCGGCTCCACCTCGTCGAGATGGATCGTAATCGTCCCCTGCACCGAATCGTCAAGCACAAGGCCGACGCCCCCAAGCTCCGCCACCGACGCCAGCACGGCGCGGACGTCCGCGTCCACGGCATGAAGCGTCACGGGCCGGGCGAAAACAAAGGACGGCAAAAGCAGGAAAAAAGCGGCGTATAAGAACGCAACCCGCGCTAAATTGCAAATAAATCCCGCACCCCCGTCGGACTGCTGATCTTCCATATCCCACCTCCAAAGGTCTTGCCTGGCATTATCTTGAAAGTCCCGACGCCAACGCCAGCGCATGTTCACCTGTCGCCGTCGAGACAATCGCCTCTTTTTCCGTCAATGAAACCAGCGTTACGCCGTCTTTTTTCTCGCCGACCGCCAGCAACAATTGCTTTTTCCCGACGGCAACGATTGCACGCCGCCCCGTCTCTGCAGAAACGACGCCGACGAGGCGCACCTCCTGCGGAGCGGTTGGCTCCGGAGACGGCGCATTCTTCTGCTGCGGTGTCTGCTTGTTTGGCGCAACCGCTTTTTTCACATCGTCACGCGTCGGATGCTCCGGCAGAAACGGCGATGCGATACGGCCCTGCCTCATGGGGTGCTCGCGCACCTGATGCAGATTCCCATCCTGCGTTTCATCTGCCGTACGTGAGGCATTCGGCATCTGTGTGACGGTAAGCTCCGCCGCGCCGCCCTGCGCAGGGAAAATCACGTATGAAACGCCGACGGCCGCGCCGATTGCCACAACCGCCGCACAAAGGAGCATTTTCAATCGCGTCACGCGTTTTTCGCCCTCGCCTGCTTGACCTTGGCGAGCCGTGGCCCCATGATGCGCTTATACGCCTCGACGCCCGGTTGATTGAAAGCGTCCACATCGGCGAATTCTCCCTCATAGGCAACGGACAGCGCCAACATATACATCAGTTCGCCAAGATGGTACTCGTTCAGCGTCGGAAGCGTGAAACATGCGCTGTAGCGGCCGTTGGAAGCCAACGCCTCCTCGTTCGACACGCGCGCAACTTCCAGCGCCTCGGCCATGGTGACGCCCGCAATGTCCGACAGTTTTTTTGCCTCGGGGAAAACGTCGGGAATCATGCAATCCTCGGGCCAATCCGCTACACGGATAAACTGTACGATCTTGTTCAGGCGCCCTTCCTGATGCTGCTGCGTTTGCGCGTGCATATCGGTGGTGCCGACGGCAACCAGCGGCGTGCGCCCGTAATAAACTTTGTTTCCCTCGCGGTCGTCCTCCTTACCGAGGGATTCCGCGAGAAGCTGGATATACCATTCGGACAATGATTTCAAATAATCGCCATAGGGCATCATGACTTCGATTTCGCGCCCGTGCTCTTTTGCCGCCGCAAATTTCAGCGCCGCGTTCAGCATGGCGGGATTTTTCCAAAGCTCGTCAGTCTTGCACGCCTCGTCCATATCCCGCGCGCCTTTAAGAAACGCTTCAATATCGAATCCGACGCAGGCCGCCAGCGAGAGTCCGACGTCCGAGAAAACGGAGAATCTTCCGCCCACGCCGTCCGGCACACGAAACGTCAGCCATTTCTTTTTCGTCGCGAGTTTTTTCAAAAGCGTCGGCTTTTCTTCGTTCGGATCGGTGACGGCGACGACCTGCGTCTCCACGTTCGCCGTCCGCGAAAGCTCGTCGTAGATTACCATGAAATTCGACATGGTGTCGAGGGTGCCGCCCGACTTCGAGATTACGAGCAGCAACACACGAAGCGCGCGTTTTCTGTGCGTCTTCGCCACCTCGGCCTTATGCGCGAGATATTTCAGCAAATCTTTCGTGCGGCGCGGATCGATGTTGTTGCCGCTGAAATAGACTTCAGGCCAGCCGTCGCGTTCCTCCGGCGTCATCGCGTTCCAGAATTCGCCGCATCCCACGTCGAACAAGACTTTATTGCCGAGAAACGAGCCGCCGATGCCGAGAGAAACGACAACGTCCACGCGTCCCTTGACGCTTGCGCCGAATTCTTTCAGCTTTGCAATATCGGCGGGCGAATTGAGATTGCCTTCCTTGATATACGGAAGCTGCGGGAAAAGCACAAGCTCCGGTGCTCCGTCTTTCGACAGGTGCCCGCGCACCTCGCCCGTCTCGCGCATCCTGCAGACAGCTTCATGCGCAGCTTTCGTATCGGGCAGTTCCTTTTCCGTGACTTTGCCTTCGCCGAAAAGGTTCGTGTAGTCGAACGTGAATCCCGACGGCAATTTGATTTCGTTCCCCATGATTTTCGACTTCCCCCGCTTCCCGTTATTTATCTTTCTCCAATATAGGCCCGATGGTTTTCACCAAATACGTCAGGAAACGGTCGCGGAGCTCGGGACGTTTCAAAGCCTGCTCCACTGTCGCCTCCAAAAAACCTTCCTTATCGCCGATGTCGTAACGGCGGCCGAAGAAATTGTAGGCGTAAACCGCCTGCTGTCCTGCCAGTACGCGAATCGCATCTGTGAGCTGAATCTCGCCGCCCCGCCCAGGCTGCGTCTTTTCGAGGATCGAGAAAATCTCCGGATCCAAGATATACCGTCCCAAGACGGCAAGCCGCGACGGCGCTTCTTCCTGCGTCGGCTTCTCGATCAGATCCATCGCCTGCCAGATGTTCGGCTTCACCGCCCGCGGCGTGACGATACCGTAATTCGACACCGTTTCCACCGGAACCTCCTGCACGCCGAGCACGCTGCCGCCGAGATCGTTGTAAACGTCAATCATCTGCGACAGACATGGCACCGTCGCGTCTACGAGATCGTCGCCAAGCATGACTGCAAACGGCTCGTACCCGACGAACTGCTTCGCGCAGAGCACGGCATGACCGAGCCCCAGCGCCTCTTTCTGGCGAATGAAATGAATCGTGACTTCCGAGATTTCCTCGACCATCTTCAGCTGGTCGTATTTGCCCTGTGCCTTGAGCTGCGCCTCCAGCTCCAGCGAACGGTCAAAATGGTCCTCGATCGAGCGCTTATTGCGTCCGGTGATGATCAAAATCTCCTCAATGCCGGAAGCAATCGCCTCTTCAATGATAAACTGGATTGCAGGCTTATCGACGATCGGCAGCATTTCCTTCGGCTGCGCTTTCGTCGCAGGCAAGAACCGCGTCCCGAGCCCTGCCGCCGGAATAACCGCCTTGCGGATTTTCTTCACGAAAACGCCCCCTTTGTTTCAGAATGAAGAGTGGAAATTATGCTCGAATCTTTTTAAGCAGCTCGTCGGTCTTTTCCTTCAGCAGCTTCTCGTCGCCCTTGGTTTCCACATTCAAGCGAATCACCGGCTCCGTATTGGACATGCGCAGGTTGAACCGCCATTCGTCGTACTCCACCGAAAGGCCGTCCACCTTGTTGACTTTTCCCTTTGGGCCGTATTCCGCTTCAAGTTTCGCGATAATCGCTTTCGCGTCATCCACCGTCGAATTGATCTCGCCGCTGCATGGGAATTTCGCCATACGCTCCGCCATGAGCTCCGAAACGGTCTTGCCCGCCTCGGAAACAAGCTCCATCGTCGTGAGGAAGACGAGCATGCCGCTGTCGCAATACGAGAAATTGCGGAAATAGTGATGAGCGCTCATCTCGCCGCCGTACACCGCGTCTTCTTTACGCATCTTGTCTTTGATGAACGCGTGGCCGCTCTTGCACATGACCGGCACGCCGCCGAATTTCTCAGCGATCTCGATCGTATTCCATGTCAGGCGCGGATCGTAAATAACCTTTCCTCCCGGATTCTTTTTCAGGAACGACTGGGCGAGGAAGCCGACCATATAATAGCCCTCGATGAAGCCGCCCTTCTCGTCAAACAGAAAGCAACGGTCAAAGTCGCCGTCCCATGCGAAACCCATGGCCGCTTTGTGCTCGCGCACGGCTTTTGCCGTCGCGTCGCGGTTTTCCGGCAGGATCGGATTCGGCACGCCGTTCGGGAAGTTACCATCCGGCTCGTTGTAGACTTTGACGAGCTTGACAGGGAGTTTCTTTTCCAACGCGTCGAGAATCGGCCCCGCCGCACCGTTTCCGGCGTTGACAACCACCGTCATCGGCTTCAGCGCTTTCGCGTCGATATAAGTCAAAAGATGGTCGACGTACGCCTCCGTCACGTCCTGCTTCTCGACCTTGCCTTTCGGTCCGTCATAGGGTTTGAAATTGCCCTCGATGGCAAGATTTTCAATATCCTTCAAGCCGGTATCGCTGGAAATCGGAATCGCTTTCTCGCGGACAAGCTTCATGCCGTTGTAATTCTTCGGATTGTGGCTCGCCGTGACCATGATTCCGCCGTCGAGGCCCAGATGGAACGTGGCGAAATAAATCATCTCTGTGCCGCATTGCCCGATGTCCACCACGTCGCAGCCCGACTCCGTCAATCCGCGCGTCAGCGCTTCGGAAATGGAAGGGCCGGACAGCCGAATATCGTGACCGACCGCCACGCGTTTCGCGCCCAAAAGCTGAACGAACGCTTTCCCTACGCGATAAGCGAGCTCCTCGTTGACTTCTTCGGGATAGAGGCCCCGCACGTCGTATGCGCCGAATCCTTTTCTGCTGAGCTCCATAAAAACCCCTCCGCTTTAATCAATATATATTGATTATTTCGCCGTATAGGCAAAAAATCCTCTAAAAACTTTTCAAAAAATAAAATTTTTGTCCTGCCTGTTAGTCGAAAAGGCCGGAAGTTCACATTGTTTCGTGCTTGACCGCCATCGGCGCGTCATAAAGAGTTTTCCGGGTAATCGAATACGCAATGAGCAGAGGCACGCACGCGCCGACCCACGCCATCGGATTTGCAAAGCACGCGCCGAGATAGCCGAACCGGTCAATCAGGAATATCGCCGCCAGCGCGCGCATCAAAAGCTCCATCAAGCCCGCGAGCGTCGGTACCGCCGTCTGCCCAAGCCCTTGCAGCGTAAATCGGAAAATGAAGAGAAGCGACAGCACAATGTAGCAAAGGCCGTTCACCGTGAGAAATGTGCGCCCCATCGCCACGACCTCCGTTTCTCCCGCACCGACAAAGCCTTCAATCACGAATCCGCCGCACAGGATATTGAACGCCGCCGCCATGATACTGAATGCACCCGACATCATGATGCAGGACTTAACGCCCTCACGAATGCGCGAGAGCCGACGCGCGCCAAAGTTTTGCGCCGTGTATGTCGCCATCGCCATACCGAAGGAAATCATTGGCATGACCGCCACCGCGTCCACGCGCTGCGCCGCGGCATAGGCGGCAATCGACTGCGGACCGAGGCCGTTCAGCGCGCCCTGCAGGATAATCGCGCCGAGCGCCACTACGGACGACTGAAAGCCCATGGTATATCCGATACGCGCATGTTCCCAAAGCTCCGCTTTCGTCAACCGCCAATCTTCACGGCGAATCCAAAGCGGGGAAATATGACGCCTAATGTAAAAGAAACAGATCAGGTTCGCAATTACCTGCGACGCCGCCGTCGCCATCGCCGCGCCCGGCACGCCAAGTTCGAATCCCAAAAGAAAGATCGGCTCGAAAATGATATTGATGACAAGACCGCCGGAGAGCATGATCGTCGCCAAGCGGCTGTCACCCAGCGCGCGAATCAGATTTGTCTGCATGGCAAACAGGCTCATCAGCGGCACGCCTGCGCAAATGATGGAAATAAACGCCGCCGCATCTTCAAAGATTTCCGGCGGCGTATCGAGCGCCGTCAGCACCGGACGCACGGCAAATAGTCCTACGACGGTCAATCCCGCCGCCATCGCTATGGAAAGCACGACGCAGGCCGCAGCGCTTCGCCGAACGCCTTCTTCGTTTTTCGCGCCGAAAGCCTGTCCTGTCCGTATCGCAAGGCCCGTCGTCATACCCATCACGAAACCGATCAAAAGAAACATCAGGCAGCCTGTACATCCCACCGCTGCCAGCGCTTTCACGCCAAGGAACCGCCCCACAAGAAACGTATCGACGAAAGCGTACATCTGCTGCACCATATTGCCCGCAATCAACGGCAGCGCGAAAAAGAGGATCAGCTTCGCAGGACTGCCCTCGGTCATATCTTTTGCCATAAATCTTCTTCCTCTAAAACCCTGTTAACCTCGTCACCCAATAGCGCAATTCTTCCTGCAGCACGCAAACGCTGTTGTCCAGATGATACGCCTGCGGAGCGATCCGCGTATAATGAAACGCCCGCGTCGATACATTCACACGATATCCCGTAGGATACGGCGTGACCGCAACGCCATTTTTCTCGAAATTCAAGACCGACCGTTTCATGTGAAACGCCGACGTCACAAGAATCGGCCGTGAAAAACCATACCTTTTCAATATCTCAGCCGTGTACGCCGCATTCTGCCCCGTCGTCTTGCTTTCCGTTTCCACGATGATATCGCGTTCCGGAACGCCGAGTCCCAGTAAGAGACGACGCGCAATCAAAGCTTCCGCCCCCCAGTCCTCAAAGACCTGACCGCCCGTAATGAGCACGGGAACATGCAGCCGGTGATAGAGCCTCGCCGCCGTGAGTAAACGGCTCGACGCTCCGTCTGTCAGTCCGCCTTTCCCGTCCATGTCGGGGGTGTCCTGCGTCGCGCCGCCTCCCAGCGTCACAATCACATCGCCCGACGGACTCTCCGGCGGCAGGTACGCCGATTCCAAGTTCCGCATCAACGCCGACGAAACGAACGACGTCGAAAGCGCATAAAGCATCAGCGACGCGACGAGAAGCGCCGCCGCGATTCCTTTTTCCCTGCGTCGAAAAAGCTTATAGGAAAGCCAGAAGAAAAACAGGATAAAAATGCCCGGCGGCATTATGAAGGCCGCGCCGAATTTCAAAAAATATATCACAAAGCCGCCCCCTTCCCGAAGGGAGCGGCTTTGTCCCGCGCACGCAACAAACAATTTCGCCCCGTGCGCTTTATTTTTAAATCGCTCACAACGATTCCTTCTTTTCCATAAAATATCCGTACGTCCGGCGAAGTCCTTCCTCCAGCGAAACGGTCGGCTTCCAGCCGAGGCCGCGCTTCGCCCGCGCGTTCGACAGCGACGACTTATAAATGTCGCCCGGACGCTCCGGCCCGTATTTCGGGATAATTTGCCGACCGGCGACGTTTGAAAGCACGTCTACAAGTTCTCTGAGACTCGTCTGTGTCTGCGTGCTCAGATTGTAGACGACGTTCGCCTGAGCCGTGGTCAGCGCCGCCGCGACGCCCGACGCGACGTCTCCCGCATAGATGAAATCCCGCGTCTGCTCCCCGTCGCCAAAAATCGTGATCTCTTCACCCGAAGCAACAAGCCGCGAAAAAATACTGATGACGCCGCCTTCTCCGCCGTCACCCTGACGCTCGCCATAGACATTCGCGAAACGGAGCACCACATAATCAATCCCGAAGCACTGATGATAAAGTTCCAGATACCGTTCCGCCGTTACCTTCGACAGGCCGTAGAACGACATCGGCGCGAGCTTGTGCGCCTCTTTGATTGGAAGGTCGCGTTCCGGTGCGTCTCCGTAAGCCGCCGCTGTCGACGAGAAAACGACGCGTTTTACGCCGCTCTGCCGCGCCGCCTCCAGCACGCGCACCGTACCGAGCACGTTGCTGTCCGCGTCGGCAGCCGGATCGTCCAGCGAATCCGAAACGAGCGTCTGTCCCGCCAAATGCACGATCGCATCGTACTGTCCCGTCGCGACCACGCCCGCAAGCCGCTCGTCACGGACGTCCATCTCGATGAGTTCCATATCGTCCGCCAGATGCTCGCGCCGTCCCGTCGATAAATTGTCCAGCGCCGTCGGCTCGTCGCCTCGTTCCTTCAAATATCGCATCAAATGCGAGCCGATAAAGCCCGCGCCTCCCGTGACCAAAACCCTCATAAATACTCCCCCGCGCCTCCACGCGTTTTCATTTGTTTTCTATTTCCATAAGATATCGCCGAACCGCGTCTTTCCAGTCCGGCAAGCGTCGAAAGCCCGCCGCGTCCAGAGACGCTTTCGACAGTCTGGAATTCTTCGGGCGCGTCGCTTTCGTCGGATACATATCCGACGAAACGGGCGTCACTTTCGTCCGAAGCCCGCGCCGGCGAATCGCCTCCGCCGCCAACGCCGCCCACGAACAAATCCCCTCGTTCGTCGCATGATAAACGCCGAATTTTTCACTTGCCGCCATATCCGCCAAAAGCTCGGCCAAATCTGCCGTATATGTCGGCGAGCCGACTTGGTCGTCCACCACCGTCAATTCGTCTCTCGTCTCCGCAAGTCCGAGAATCGTGCGGATGAAATTCTTGCCATGAACGCCGAAAACCCAGGACGTCCGAACGATAAAAAAGCGCCCCGACGTCATCGCCTTTCTCACGGCGCGCTCCCCGGCGAGCTTCGACGCGCCGTACACATTACACGGCGCCGTCTCGTCGTCCGTCTCGTAAAATCTTTCGCCCGTTCCCGGAAAAACGTAATCAGTGCTGATATAGATAAGCTTCGCGCCGATTGCCTCACACGCCTCCGCGACGGCTCCCGTCGCCGACCCGTTCACGGTATGGCAAAGTTCGCGCTCGTCCTCCGCGCGATCCACTGCCGTATACGCCGCACAGTGAAATACAACGTCCGGCTTCACGGACGTGACAAACGCCTTCGTACGGGCCGGATCGTCCAGCGGCATCTCTTTCCGCGTCGCGCCGATTGCTTCCACGTCGCGCGCGGAAAGCGCGCGCATCACGTCGAAGCCGAGCTGTCCCGTTACGCCCGTTACAAGCGCTTTCACCGCATCAACCCCAGTTCAAAAATAAACGTCGATAAACCGTCTTCCTGCCGAGGGATTTTTGCGTCAGGCTAGGAAGATGGCGCGAAGTCGTAGTTAAAAACCTACGTCAAGCGCCATCTGACAACGCATGACGGAAAAATAACCGGCAGGATTATACTATTTTCTCTCCATGATACATCTCACCCTCGATATCCGGCTTCACGCCATAACCGACGGCCCACTCGTATTTGTACTTGAGCGCCTGCGCATGAATCGCGTCGATGCGTTCAATTGTCCGGCGCACTTTCCCGGGAACGCCCGCAACGAGAGAGTTCGGCGGAATTACCTCGTTCTGGAGAATCAAGGCCCCCGCCGCGATAATCGAGCCGCGACCGATTCGAGCTCCGTCCAGCACCGTGGCGTTCATGCCAATCAGCACATGGTCCTCCACCGTGCAGGCATGCACCACCGCACAGTGGCCGATCGTCACATAATCGCCGATGATGCACGGGTAATCGTCCGCCACGTGCAAACAGGCAAGATCCTGCACATTCGAGCACTCGCCGACCGAGATGTAATTGACGTCGCCGCGCGCGACGACGCCGGGCCAAAGGCTCGCAAAACGCGCGATGCGCACGTCGCCGGACAAAAACACCTGCGGCGCGACGAACGCTTCTTCATGGATAACGGGACTCTTCCCTTGGAATTCGCGGCTTGTAAGCGTGTACATGACTTTTCTCTCCTTTACAGCAAAATGAAACGCATCACGAACTATTTCCTGTATTTAGTCATTTTATATCATTTCCATGAAAATGGGAAGAAGCAAACGAAAGAAACGTCACCTTTTCCGACAAGAATATGGTATACTAACAATAATTATGAACCAAAAGGGAGCAATAGAACATGAATCGGGAAACCGCCCTTCCTATTTTAAAAGAAATCTACGAGCAGGGCAATCCGTTCGTCAAGCTCTGCGGCATCGTCGTCGACGACGCGGGGCCGGGCATGGCGAAAACCCACATGACCGTTACAGAGCCCCTGACGAATCTCGTCCGCCGCTTGCACGGCGGCGCTTTGGCGACGCTGATTGACAACCTTTTCGGCGTCACTTGCCGCACCATCGGCGCGGAAGTCGTCACCCAAAGCATCACGACAAATCTTATCCGCAACACGGAAATCGGGAAAACGATTTACGCCGAGGCGCATATTCATCATGCGGGGCGTTCCACCATCGTCCTCGAAGGCGACGTCTTCACCGAAGACAAGAAGCTGATGGCGCACTCCATCGCCACCATGTTCGTCAGCGGCACGGACGACAGGTTTCCGCGCAATTGGGACGAGACTGAAAAGGGGTGAACGCATTGGACAATAAAAAATGTCTCGAAATCATTCAAGACATATTCAGTACCAACCGCTACGTTATCCACAGCGGCATCATCATCGACGAAGTCGGCTGCGGCTGGGCCAAGCTCCACATGACCATCGACCCCGACGTCCATATCAACCTGACCGGTTTCACCCACGGCGGCGCCTTCTCGACGCTGGCAAACACCGCCGTCGGCGTCGCCTGCTGCACCGTCGGCGCAAAAACCGTCACGCTGAACATCACCACCGACTTCATCAAGAACATTCGCGCGGGCGAAACCGCATGGGCCGAAGCGAACGTCCTTCACCGGGGCCGAAAAACCATCGTCCTTGCGGCGAAAATCTACGACGACCACCACGCCTTGCTCTGCCAGACAATGGCGACCATGTACGTCAAAGGCGACGACGAACGAATCCCGAAAGAATGGTAAACGAAAGGAAGCCTTGCAATCGCAACTTTCGCGTATTGCAAGGCTTCCTTTTTCTATGCGAATATTTCCCGCGTCTTTTGCTCGTCACGCCGAATCTGCTCGACAAGCGCCTCGGCGGACGGGAATTTTTTTTCGCCGCGCAGCCGCTCGACAAAATGCACGGTAATCCACTCGCCGTAAAGGTCGCCGGAAAAATCGAGCAGATGCGCTTCGACACGCCGCTCATTTCCGTCAAAAGTCGGATTGCTCCCAACATTGGCAACGCCGATATACGTCGTGCCGTTTTCCCGCCCGACGCGCACTGCGTACGCGCCGTTTGCCGGACACGCCTCTCCTTCCGACGGCACGAGATTTGCCGTGGGGAAACCCAGCGTGCGGCCTCGCTCGTCGCCATGAACCACGACGCCGGAAATCGCGAAACGGCGCCCCAAAAGCTCGCCCGCAAGCCGCACGTCTCCCTCCGAAAGCAACGCGCGGATACGCGTGCTCGACACGACGTCGCCGGCGTGAGAAAGAAGCGGTACTTTCACAGCGAGATAGCCCAGCTCTTTCCCCTTCGCTGCAAGAAGCGACGGCGTGCCACGCCCCCCCGCGCCGAAGGAAAAATTCTCGCCGACGACAACCGCGCGGGGCGCAAGATTTGTGGTAAGCCGCGCGAGGAAATCCTCCGCCGAGAGCGCCGCCAGTTCTTTTGTAAAACGTTCCTCGATCACAATCCCTACGCCCAGCGTCTCAAAGACTCGGCGACGCTCCTCACGCGAAGAGATTGCAGGCGGAACGCGATCCGGCGCGAGCACGGAAAGCGGATGATTCTGGAACGTGAAAAGAGCGCAGGAAACGCCCTCTTCCCGTGCCAGCGAAACGGCGCGGGAGATCAGGGCCTGGTGACCGATGTGGACGCCGTCGAACGTGCCGACAGCAACGACGGCGCCCCGTATATTTTCTTCTTTCCGCGCGTCCGAAAGCCGCTCCGCGATGTTCATCTTTTTATCCCTTCCCGTACACTTTGGTCGGCGCAAGAGACGCGCCGTCATAGCGCCCGATTCCGAGCAGCCGCGCGCCCGAGAAAACCGCCAGCGGCCCCTCGCCGCAGGAAAAATTATCCATGCGCGTCGGAAGCCCGTGCAAAAAAGCCTGCGCGCGCTCTTCCGGCAGCTCGACGCGCGAAAGATGGGCCATATACGCCTCCGGCGGCTCCACCGCCGATTCTCCCAGCGCTGCCAACTCTTCCGGCGTATGCGCGTCTTCGATGCAAAACGCGCCGACGCGTCTTCGCACGAGAAACGCCATCGTCGCCGGAACGCCCGCCGCTCGTCCGACGTCGCGGCAGAGGGAGCGGATATACGTGCCTTTCGAGCATTCGACGTCGAGCAGCAGCGTTTTTTCTTTTTCGTTCCGCGCCAAAACGTCGAGACGGTAAATCGTCACACAACGCGAAGGCATCTCCACCGCCGTATTCTGCCGCGCGAGATCGCAGGCCCGCCGCCCGCCGATTTTTACGGCGGAATAAATCGGCGGCGTCTGCGAGATTTCGCCGGTGAGCGACTGCACGGCACGGGCGACGGTTCCTTCGTCCGGCGTCGGCGCTTCGCTTTTCGCGACGATTGCCCCGAGGTCGTCGCCGCTGTCCGTCTCAGCCCCGAAGCGAAGCTCCGCACGGTACGTCTTGCGTGCGTCGCCCACGTACTCCAGAAGGCGCGTCGCGCGCCCAACGGCGATCGGCAGCACGCCTGCCGCTCCCGGGTCCAGCGTTCCCGCGTGGCCTGCCTTTTTTATCCCAAGCACGCGCCTCACATATCCCACCGCGTCATGCGAGGACATTCCGGGAGGCTTCAGGAAGTTGATGAACCCATCTCGCATAAACGCGCCACCTTCTTTTTATTTCAGCACTTCTCCCAGCGCTTCCAGAACGTCCTTTTTCGCTTCCGCCAGCGGCTTTTTGACCGAAAAACCCGCCGCGCGGATATGACCGCCGCCGCCGAACTTCACCGCAACTTTGCTGACGTCGAGACCTTTCGAGCGCACGCTGACGCGGCAGAAATTATCGTCCATGCACTTGATGAGCACCGCGATCTCGACGCCCTCGATTACGCGCACGAAATCGATGAATCCCTCGGTCGTGTCGAGAGACGTCGCCAATTCTTTGTCAAGATAGAGTCCCGCCACACGTCCGTCATAAGAAAGCTCCATTGTCTGGAGGGCTGCCGCCTGCCCGCGCACAAGGGACTCCGGCTTTTCCTCCAGCGACTCGGACACCAACTCGGGCCGCACGCCAGCTTCGAGAAGACGGGCGGCGGCGTGCATTGTTTCCGGCCGCGTATTGGAAAATTTGAAAAATCCCGTATCCGTCGCGAGGCCCGTATACAGCGGAATCGCAATTTCCGGTGGGAAATCGCCGCCCAGATAATCGACCATCTCAAAAATCATTTCCGCCGTCGCCGCGCGTTTGGCGTTATACAAATAATCCGCCTTCTCATCGTTGGAAACATGGTGGTCGATATTGAGCACGGGAAGGCCTTTCGCAGCGTCACCGACGACGCCGATGCGGTCGAGGCTCGTATCCAATATGACGAGAATCTCCGCGTCGGTTTTTTGCCCTTCCTGCGGCCGGACGATCTTGTCATATCCCGGTAAGAACGCAAGATTTTTCGGCAGTTTGTCGTCGATCCACACTTCCGCTTTTTTGCCGCGCTCGCGCAGAAACGCCGCGAGCCCGAGCGTCGAGCCGATTGCGTCGCCGTCCGGATTGACATGCGCCGTAATCAAAAGCGATTTTGCCCCCATCAGTTTTTCGGCGGCCTCCTCCATCGTGATTTTCATTCGTCAGTCCCGCCTTTCTCCGTTTTTTCCGACTCCTCGCGCTGAATCCCTAACAGGAGTTCTTGAATATGCGCGCTGTACGCCATCGAGTCGTCAATCTCTAACGAAAGCTCCGGCGTATAGCGAAGCCGGACGCGCCGCCCGACCTCCCGGCGAATAAATCCCAGCGATCGATTCAGGCCCCGCCAGCAGTCCGCCATCTGCTCGTCGCTGCCCAGAAGGCTCACGAATACGCGCGCCGAGCGCAAGTCGTTCGTGACGTGGACCCGCGTGACGGTCACGAATCCGATACGCGGATCCTTGACGTCTTCCAGGATAATCTTGCTGATTTCCTGCTTCATCAATTCCTGGACGCGCTCCATGCGAAGTTGTCCCATAAATTTCTTCCTTTCCTAAAAGAACTGCCCGCAATCGTCCTGCCGCTTGGACACGGCGTCGCGTTTACGGGCAGTTTTCAAAAATCAGTTTTCATCCGCCTTGGCGTTGAGATCGGCAATGGAAGTTTCGATTTCCTCCATCTTGTAAACTTCGAGAATATCGCCTTCCTTGAAGTCGCGATAATCTTTCAGCGTCAAGCCGCACTCGTAACCCGCCGCGACTTCCTTCACGTCGTCCTTGAAGCGGCGCAGCGAATCCACTTCGCCGTCGAACACGACGATATTGTCGCGAAGGATGCGAACTTTCGAGTTGTTCATGATCTTGCCTTCGAGCACATAGCAGCCGGCGACAAGCACTTTTGAGAACTTCATGACCTGACGGATCTCGACCTTGCCGTCGATGACTTCCTTGTACTTCGGCGCAAGCATGCCGGACATCGCCGCCTTGACGTCGTTCAGCGCATCGTAAATGACCTGATATGTGCGAATGTCGATTTTTTCAGCGTCCGCCGCCTTGCGCGCGTTCGCGTCGGGGCGAACGTTGAAGGCGATAATGAGCGCGTTGGACGCCGCCGCCAACATGACGTCGGACTCGCTGACCGCACCGACGCCGGAATGGACGATGCTGACGCGCACTTCCTCGTTCTTGTTCAGCGCGAGAAGCGAGCCGGTCAGCGCCTCGACTGATCCCTGCACGTCCGCCTTGATGACGATATTGAGGTCTTTGATATGTCCTTCCTGAATCTGCTGGAACAAATCGTCGAGGGAAACCTTCTTGGACTTCATCAACTCCGTGCGCTGCTTTTCGATGCGCTTGTCCGCGATCGCACGCGCAAGCTTTTCGTCAAGCGCCGCCAGCTCGTCGCCGGCCTCCGGCACGTCGGAAAGGCCAAGGACCTCGACCGGCATAGACGGGCCGGCTTTCTTCACGCTTTCGCCGCGATCGTTGATCATCGCGCGCACCTTGCCGAACGTCGTACCCGCCACAATCGAATCGCCGATTCGGAGCGTACCGTTCTGCACGAGCACCGTCGCCACCGGACCGCGGCCTTTGTCGAGCTGCGCCTCGATAATGACGCCGCGCGCGTCGCGGTTCGGATTCGCCTTGAGTTCCTGCACCTCCGCGACGAGCAAGATATTCTCCAAAAGGTCATTGATACCCATCTGCTTCTTCGCAGACACCGGCACCATGATGACGTCGCCGCCCCATTCCTCGGGCACCAACTCGTGCTCGGCAAGTTGCTGCTTGACGTGGTCGGGGTTTGCGCCGGGCTTGTCGATCTTGTTGATGGCGACGATAATCGGCACATTCGCCGATTTCGCATGATTGATGGCCTCGATGGTCTGCGGCATCACGCCGTCGTCCGCAGCGACGACGAGGATCGCGATGTCCGTGACCTGCGCGCCGCGTGCGCGCATCGCCGTGAAGGCCTCGTGGCCCGGCGTATCGAGGAATACGATTTTCTTGCCCTGGCAGTTGACCTGATACGCGCCAATATGCTGCGTGATGCCGCCCGCCTCGTGAGAAGTCACAGAGGTCTTCCGAATAACGTCGAGGAGCGACGTCTTGCCGTGGTCGACGTGACCCATGACCGTGACGACCGGCGGACGAATCACGAGCGTCTTCGGATCGTCCTCGATCACCGGGATCTCCGTCAAATCAACCTCCGGCGGCAGCGCCTCCGCCGTCACGCCGAACTCCGCCGCAACGAGCGCCGCCGTATCATAATCGATTTCCTGATTGATTGTCGCAGGAACGCCCATCAGGAACAATTTCTTGATGATCTCCGCCGCCGTGTAGCTCATCTTGCTGGCAAGATCGCGAACGGCGATCGACTCGCCAATCCTGATATGCGTCGGCCGCGCGATTTCCACCTTCTGCGGCTGCGGCGGCTGATTCTTGTTCTTGCGGTTCTTCCTGCCGGGCCGGTTCTCATTCCGGTTGAAACCGCCGTTATTGAAATTCCCGCTGTTGCTGTTTCTGCGGTCGTCGCGCTGGTTCTTCCCACCGCGTTTGCCGTTCCCGTCGCGGCCACGACGATTCCCGCCGTCGGCTCCGCCGCCGCGGCGATTCCCGTCGCCTGCGGGCGCCCCGTTTCGACGCCCCTGGCCCTGATTGTTGTTCGCGTTCTGCTGCGGACGGGCCGCACCGGCTCCCTGCATATGTCCGTTCCTTCCCCCTGTCGGACGATTCTCTCCGCCCTGCTCTGCCGGGCGACGTTCTATCGGTTGCTGCGCAGGTCTTTGCTCTGCCTGCAGTTGTCTCTGTATCGGCTGTGCCTGCTGTTCCTGCGGCCGACGCTCTTCTCTTTCCTCCGCCGGCTTCTCCTTTTGCTCGGCTGCATGCGCGGCTTCTTCCGCAGCGCGGCGCGCCGCTTCTTCTTTCGCCTGCGCCTCGGCACGCTCTGCGGCTTCTCTTGCCTGCGCCGCCGCTTTTTCTTCCGCTTCCTTGGCCGCACGAACGTCCGCCGCGCGCACGATGCGCCGTACCGTTCCCATCACCATCGGCTGCGACGACGCGGGCGTTCTGGCACCCGTTCTTGGCGGTTGCGGCTGCGGAGTCGCCCGCTGCTGAGGCTGCGCCGGTTTCGCGGGTGTCTTCGCGCCATGCTGCGCCACGGGCGCGCCCTTCGGTTTCTCTTTCAGCAACTTCTGCAAAAGCTCTCGTTCCTCATCGCTCACGCTCGCGAAATGATTCTTGACTTCGCGTCCATGCTGTGTCAAAAGCTCCATGAGCTTTTTGCTTTCCGTATGAAATTCCTTCGCCAGTTCATATACTCTGTATTTCGACATAGCCCCACCTCCGAAATCCGTTCAAGCCCCGTTCACCGGTCGCGAAGCTCCTTTTCCAGCGCATTCGCAAAACCTTTATCTAAAAGGGCTACCGCTGCCCGATATTCTTTGCCGAGGCATTGCCCCAGCGTATCCTTCGTAAGAATCGCATGGACGGGTATGTTTTTCTCCGACGCTTCTTTCAGCAGCGACTCCTTCGTACGCTCCGAAACGTCCTGCGCCACGATCAGCGCCGCCGCCTGTCCCGAGGCTATCGCCTTTCGTATCGCGACGTCCCCGGACGCCGTTTTGCCCGCGCGCTGCGCCATGCCCAGCAATCCTTCGATTTTCTTTTCATTCATAAGATTCATGTCCCCGCCGGGAAAAGCTCTGCCCGAAGCGCTTCCAGCGTTTCAGCGCCCACCGCACCCGAAAAAGCTTTTTCAAAACGGCGGCGCTTCACCGCCGCGTCGAAGCACTCCGGCTTATGGCACACATACGCGCCGCGCCCCGGTTTTTTTCCTGTGAAATCCACCGAAAACACGCCTTCCGGGCTTCGGACGATCCGCACGAGTTCTTTCTTCGGGTGAACCGTCTGACAGCCGACACACATTCTTTCCGGCGTCTTCTTCCCGGCCGCCATTACTCGTCTCCGACTTCTGCGGAGAAGGATTCTTCGCCCGTGACCTCGACGACGTCCATATTCTCGTCGGGCTCTTCCTCCGCCGCCTGCGACTCGCTCTTGATGTCGATCTTCCAGCCCGTCAGCTTCGCCGCGAGCCGCGCGTTCTGACCTTCCTTGCCGATAGCCAGCGAAAGCTGATGGTCGGGAACGATAACGCGCGACGCCTTTTCATCGAGATTGACCGCGACGGAAACGACCTTCGCCGGACTCAACGCGTTCGCGATGAAATGCGCCGGATCCTCGTTCCATTTCACGATGTCGATTTTTTCGTTCCGAAGCTCCGTCACGACCGCCTGTACGCGCAAGCCTTTATGTCCCACGCACGAGCCGACGGGATCGACGTCCTCGTCCCGCGAATATACGGCAATCTTTGAGCGCATACCCGGCTCACGCGCCACCGATTTGATCTCGACGACGCCGTCGTGAATCTCCGGCACCTCCAACTCAAACAGCCGCTTCAGAAGTCCCGGGTGCGTGCGCGAAACGGTAATCTGCGGTCCTTTCGACGTCCGACGGACTTCGAGGATATACGCCTTGATGCGGTCGCCATAAGCGTACGTCTCGCCCTCGATCTGTTCCGACGGCGCCAGCACCGCCTCCGTCCGTCCGAGGTCGATATAAACGTTCCGATTCTCGACACGTTGCACAAGCCCCGTCACGATGTCGCTGGAACGACCGGAGAACTCGTCGTAGATATTGCCGCGCTCCGCCTCGCGAATGCGCTGCACGACGACCTGCTTCGCCGTCTGCGCCGCAATCCGTCCGAAATTTGCAGGCGTCACCTCGATCTCAAGGATGTCGCCTTCCTCATAGTCAGGATCGATGGCCTGCGCGTCCGCCAGCGACATCTCCATCACCGGATCCGTCAACTCTTTTACGACGGTCTTGTGCGCATACACATGAAACTCTCCCGTCTCACGGTCGATCTGCACATGCGCGTTCTGCTCCGAGCCGAAATTCCTGCGATACGCGGAAATCAGCGCCGCTTCGATGGCGTCGAACAAGAGCTCCGGCGCGATACCTTTCTCTTTCGCCAGGTCGTCGATTGCCATCAAGAATTCTTTTGCCCGATCGAATTCCTGAACCTTTTTCTTTCCCTTGCCCCTGCTTCTCTTGATCAAAATCAAAATCCTCCCATATCGTATCTGATATTCATATCTCTATATGCAAGCGCACCTGCGCGATTTTTCCCTTCGGTATCGGCGCGCGGCCTTCAAGAACCAGCGCCTCTCCGTCAAAACTTTCCAGTGCGCCGACAATCCGTTTCTCTCCGTCTATCGGCTCGTACAACGAAACTTCCACAGCTTTCCCCTGCTCGCGCTCAAAGTCGCGCGGCTTTTTCAGCACGCGGTCGAGCCCCGGCGACGAAACTTCCAGCATATACGCCTCCGGTACCACATCCTGTTCGTCCAATCGCGCCTCCAACTTCTCGCTCAGCGCCTGACAATCTTCGATGCCGATTCCTTCCGGCTTGTCGATGAACACACGCAGATACCAGTCCTTCTCTTTCACGTACTCGACGTCGACCAACTCCACGCCGCTTCCTTCCAAAAGCTCTTCCGCGATTCGCCAGACTGTGTTCTCTACCACGTTCGCCACGCACATACCTCCCCGCCGCAGGTCAATGAACTTCCCCCTGCACATAAGAGTAAAGAGTGGGCTCACACCCACTCTTTTAGTCTGCATCCTATCATTCTGTTATGCATTATAATGCCGCAGAGGAGAGTTTGTCAAGGACAAACTCTCCTCTGCGGCGTTTCCTTGAATACGTTTTTTCCTTTTTAATATCGTGCCCGCTAAACTTGCACTGCGCTCACGCTTGCTCGCGTTAAGTGCTCTCATATAGAAAGAAAGCGTCCGTCATTTGCGAACGCTTTCTTTCATAACTATATATGCCCCATATTATCGCTCCGCCAATTTGGGGAGACGCTCACGCAAAATCGGTACGCGAAGGCTTTGTCCGACGCGAAGCGCACCGTCCGCAGACAAGCCATTCACATCGATAATCGCCTCGACCAGCTCACGCGCCTCTTCTTCCTTCGCCGTGTAGCGCGACGCAATCGTCCAGACGCTGTCCCTGCGCGCAACCGTCACCGTATCGAAATCGGCGCTTCGAAGATAATCATTGCACAAATGGAATGGAGCGACCGCCGCCGCGAAAGCCGCAACTAATACCACACGCGCCAGCATTCCTCTCGTCGTCTTTCTTTGTCTTTTCATCGCATCCATCCCCCGTCTCCGAATTCCTGTTTCCGAAACACGTTTTCTTAAAACTTTTGTTCTTATTATACCTCCGAAAATTTGTTTGTCAATACTTTGAAACAAATTTTCCACAAAAATTTGTTTCTTTCTGCTTCCGACTGGAATCTCACGGAAAATGCGATATGATATGTGCCGCTCAGTAAACGCAGCTTACGTTTAACGGCGTATATCCCCAAAACGAATGTAGCGCGCCCTCAGAGGATATGATATAATGTAGGAAATTTTTCCATATTTTTAAGAACAGAGGAGATTCTCATGACCATCCACGGGGCAGTCATTATTGAACAAGGCGTGACTTTCGCGGTCATCTCCGTCAAGCCGTTCGTCACACAGTATACAGCGCGCGCCACAGCCTTTCGGCAGGACATCTCTTACTTCTTCCCGAATATGCCGATTATCCTGATGTCGCAGGACGCGAACGGGACGCCGCATTATTTCGGGCGAAAAGATATTGTCGAGTTCCTGAAAACTATCCGCGTCGATCAAATTCCCTGGAAAGAATACCACGTCTATTGATTGTTTCTTCACGCCGGCGCGGGAATTTTAAAAAAGCGTTGACACCTACCGACGCACGTGCTATTATAATAGCCGTTGATTGCGAAAGCGGTCTTGGCCTGGTAGCTCAGCTGGATTAGAGTATTTGGCTACGAACCAAAGGGTCGGGGGTTCGAGTCCCTCCCAGGTCACCATCAGTAAAATCAAGGCTCCGAGGCATATGCCTCGGAGTCTTTTTTGTTGCAAAAATGTCAAAATCGTCCTTAAATCGACCTTATTTCGTTCTTATTGATTTTTTCTCAGTAACGACGCGGGAAGTTTAGGTGTCATTGTCTTTCTCCCTTAGTAAAACAAGGTTTCCTTAACACGAAAAATAAGCGGCTGTCATTTGATGGCCGCGTTACAATGGAATATATTTTCTGTTAAACAAATGCAGCGTATGGTATAATGAAGAAAGCGGCATCTCAAAAATGACGGCTGCCAGAAGATATATAGTTGATAGGAAATAGGTGCAGTATAATGGATAGAGAAAACTTGCAGCTTTTTGAAGACCAGCCTATCCGCACAGCTTGGAACGAGGCGGAGGAGGAATGGTACTTTTCTATTGTCGATGTAGTAGGCGTACTGACAGACCAACCGGATATCCGTCATGCGGCTAAGTATTGGAGCGTTTTAAAGACACGTTTGAAAAAAGAAGGAAGTCAGTTGACTACAAATTGTAGTCAACTGAAGTTGAAGGCTGCTGATGGAAAACGCTATTCTACCGACGTCGCCAATACCGAGCAGCTCCTTCGCATCATCCAATCCGTTCCATCAAAAAAAGCCGAACCATTTAAGCTATGGCTGGCACAGGTTGGCCGGGAACGAATTGAAGAGACACTTGATCCCGAGCTCATCGCAGATCGATTGGTAGCGACCTATGAGCGAAAAGGATATACACGGGAATGGATAAACCAGTGACTTATGGCCATCAGTGCGAGAAAAGAACTTACCGACGAATGGAAAGATCGCGGTATTAAGAAGGGCAAGGAATATGCCATACTCACCGATGAACTCACCCGCGCTTGGAGCGGCATGACTACGCGTCAATATAAGAATCTGAAAGGGCTGAAAAAAGAAAGCCTGCGGGACAACATGAGCACTACGGAATTGGTGCTGAACATGCTGGCCGAAACTGCCACCAAGGAATTTTCTGAAGCAGAGCAGCCAGAAGGATTCCAACAGAATGTCTCGGTAGCCCAACGAGGCGGGAAAGTGGCCGGAGATGCCAGGAAAGCCATAGAAGAGGGAACGGGAAAGGCCGTCATTACAAACAAGAAAGCATCGGAACTCAATCACATTGTAACGCAGATGATCGAGGCGAACGTGGACACGGCTGCGTCGTTGGACAACGAGAACGACAAATAATCACGCCCTAAAGGTATTATGGACTTTCTGCTTATAGCATTAAACAGAATTAACAATGTTTCCGTAAATATATATCGGTAACAGGAAAAACGGAGAGGTTATCATGAATAACTTTACTAAGAAAATAGCGGCATTAGCATTCGTTTCACTGGCAGCTATGCCGTTATCTGCCAGCGCATGCACACTTTTTGCGGCTAATGGCAGTGTGGTTGACGGCGGCGGCACATTGGTGGGGAAAAATCGCGATGCTGTGGCGGACACACAGTTCATTCAATTTAACAATGATAATAAAAATGCATATTACGGCTTGGCTTGCAAAGACCCAAACGGTAAGAATATCATGACCGCCGGGGTTAACGAAAAGGGTCTGGTAATTATCCTGGCTAAAACCAGCAGCATGGACCAAACGGTCAGGGCGACAATGGGGCCCAGAACCGACATACGGCAGGCACTCGGTCAATGCTCCACAGTGGCCGAGGCTCTGGCTCATAAGGAATTCTTTCATGGACCGGATTATGTTATCTTAGCCGATGCAACAGAAATAGCCCGTGTAGAGGTTGGCGACAACAACAGGCTGAAGGTGGAAAGGGTAACGGACGGTACGCTGGCCCATACGAATCATTTTTTGCATGATGAATTCATGCATCTTGACGTCAAGAAAGGAACCAGCTCCAGGGTAAGAATGGACCGCATCGAGTACCTGTTGGAATCAACGCCTAAGCCGCTGACGGCAGATAGTTTCAAAGCATTTTGCGCAGATACGAACGACGGACCTGACAACAGCTTATGGCGTACCGGCTCCGCTAAAAGCAAAACAGAGACATTATTCAGCTTTGTTGTGAACTTGCAGAAGAACAATGATTTCACCGTTTGGCTTAAGTACAGGGAAAAGCCCAATGACAGAGGCAAGGAGAAAGTACTGGCTTTAACTAAAAAAGAAATATTTGGCAAATAAAAATCAGCCACAATTCGGAAACGGCAGTAACCGTTCAGGATTGTGGCTGATTTTATTTTCTATATTTCTGCTTAGCCCCCGAAGTCTTTCGTGTGCTTATTTTATATCCGTTTTCGCCGTGATCTGGTAGTAATCGCAGGGGTGCGCATCGTAACCGACAACGTTTTTCTTCGAGATCAGGCTCATTTGCAGGAACGAGCAGAAGACATAGCCGTTGTCGTCAAGAAGCGTCTGCTGCATGTCGACGGCGAGCTTCGCCCGTCTCTCCGGATTGAATTCCCCTGCCATCTCCTTCGCTAATCCTTCCAGCTTGTCGCTGTGGAAATGGCCGTTGTTCACCGGCGAGGAGTCGAGGCAGCAGGAAGTGAAGAAATATTCGGGATCGCCCGTCGGCGCGGTGACCATAGCGCTTGCGTAGACGTCCCAACCCGTCGGGTCTTTCCGAATCTTGTTGTGGCTGGCAGTGCTGTTCACTTCCACGTTGACGCCGATTTTTTTCAGTTCCGCCT
>JAFZRW010000061.1 GCA_017619685.1 Schwartzia sp. (in: firmicutes) | reverse complement strand
GGGGAGGGGTTATATGGACAAAATCGGTCATCGCGAGGTCGTGGAGTTTGCCGGCTATCTCATCAATGAAGAGACGCTCATCATGAACTATATCACGATGGCCATCGTCATTCTGATTGCGATTCTCGCATCGCGAAACCTGAAGGAGGTTCCCACGGGGTGGCAGAACGCAATCGAGGCCATTGCCGAGGTGTGGGAGGAAAAGATCAATATCATGATCGGGCCGACGGGGCGCTCCCTGACCCATATCTTTCTCACCTTGTTCGTGTATCTGGTGATCGCGAACTGGCTGGGCCTTTTCCCGGCGATGGAGTCGCCGACGAACGATCTGAATACGACGCTGGGTCTTGCGCTCACGATGTCGATGCTGATTCATCACGGCATCGGTGTGGCGAGGAACGGCATCGGCTATTTCAAGCACTTCCTTGAGCCGTTTGCTCCTTTTATCGTCATCCATATCATTGAGGAGCTTGCGCGGCCCGCGTCGCTTGCTTTCCGTCTTTTCGGAAATATCCTGGCGGGCGAGGTGCTGATCATCATCATCCTGAACCTTGCTCCCTGGTACGCGAACTGGGCGCCGCATGTGGTCTGGGTCATTTTCAGCCTTGCGGTCGGCGTCATCCAGGCGTTCATCTTCACGATGCTCTCGCTGGTGTATATCGCACCGTCGGCCAAGCCGCACGAGCATCACGAGGAATGAGCAGTTTTTACAGTTGCGGTGGATCACTAACATCACGCTTCGCCTCCGGCTCGCGTTCTGTAAGTGCTCTTCGCATACGTAAAACCTAAACTCATTTTCGCCCTTCGGGCTCAATTCGTTAAGTTTTTACAGTATGCCGTGGCAACGGTTCCGGTGTGGAAATCGCTTCCATGCTGTGAGAAATTGCCATTATTAAAAATTTTTATTTATTATTAGGAGGTTTTTTACTCATGGCTAACATCACTCCCGTACAGTTGTCCCTTCTCGTAGTCCTTCTCATCACGATCACTTCGATCATCGCGGCCGTTTACGGTGACTCCCGCATTCTGATGCGCCTCATGGACGGCACAGTTCGTCAGCCGGAAGTCAAGGACGCCCTGTTCACGAACGCGCTCGTATCCTGCGGTCTTGTCGAGTCCATTCCTATTATCGCTATCGTCGTCGTTCTGATCCTCATCTTCGCGAATCCGTTTATCGCGTAAAAAGGCGGCTGAGACGGAAAGCGGCGGCTTTTTCCGAGTTGCCGCCTTTTCTGCAAAGACGCCGGAAGGGAGGATCCGCGAATGGTAGATGTCAATTCAACTTTATTCATTCAGATTATTAACTTCTTGGTCCTCCTTCTCGTGCTGAAGAAATTCGCATGGGGCCCCTTGCTTCAGGTTCTCCATGACCGGACGGACAAGATTCAGAACAATATCCGTCAGGCCGACGAGGACCGCGCGCAGGCGGCCGAGATGAAGAAGGAGTACGAGCAAAAGCTCTCCGATGCGAGGAAGCGCGCGCAGGAGATTACGGATTCCGCGACGCAGCGCAGCGAGGCGGAGCACCGTGCCCGCGTCGAAGAAACGCAGCAGGAGATCGAGCAGATGAAGAGCGCGGCGAAGGCGCAGCTCCAAGCGGAGCGCGAAGAGGCCGCGAAGAAAATGAAAGGGCAGATGGTCGCGCTTTCGCTGGCGGCTGCCACGAAGCTCATGGGGCGCAACATGGACGACGCCGCCAACGAGGCGATCGTCGGCGACTTCATAGACAGTCTCAGCAAGGAAAAGCTGGGTGATCTGTCATGCTGAACCTACAGCTTGCCATCAAGTATTCCCGGGCGATGTTCCTCCTTGCGCAGGAGGAAGGGAAGCTCGTGGAGTACGGGCAGGAGCTCCAGTCGCTGGCCTCGGACATCGAAGGCGCACCGGAGCTGAAAGCGTATCTGGAAAGCCCGATGATTCCGCGCCAGGCGAAGCAGGAAGCGGTGCAGAAGATTTTCGCCGGGGAGCTTTCTCCCATGGTGATGAATTTTTTGCACCTTCTTTTGGACAAGCAGCGCATTTCCAGTCTTGGGGAAATTGTGCGCCAGTACGAGAATTTCTCCAATGAGGCGCAGGGCATTGTCGTCGCCGACGTCACTACGGCGCGAAGCCTGTCGGACAGCTTGGGCGAAAGGCTCATGGCGAAGCTTGGCGAGATTACGGGGAAGACAATCAAGCTGCGGAAGCATTTGGACGAGAAGCTGCTCGGCGGCGCGGTGGTCCGCATGGGCGACCGGCTGATCGACGGCAGTCTCAAAAGCCGCATGAAGGCACTCGAAGCACAGCTTTTGGCGGATTAGGAATAGAGGTGAGTGCTAAGTTATGAAAATGAATCCCGAAGAAATAACAGCCATCATCAAGGAACAGATCAAGAACTACGAAGTGGAGCTCGAGATCGACGAGGTGGGGACTGTTATCGAAATCGGTGACGGCATCGCTCATATTCATGGCCTGCAAAAAGCAATGGCCGGCGAGCTGCTCGATTTCGGAAACGATATTTTCGGCCTGGTGCTGAACCTGGAGCAGGACAACGTGGGCGCCGTCGTTCTCGGTCGCGAGAACGAGATCATGGAAGGCGACACGGTCAAGCGCACGGGCCGCATCATGCAGGTGCCGGTCGGCGAGGCGATGATCGGGCGCGTCGTGGATGCTCTCGGGCGTCCCATCGACGGCAAGGGAGCTATCGAAACAACGGAATACCGGAAGATTGAGAGTCCTGCGCCGGGCATCGCGGACAGAAAATCGGTTCACGAACCGCTCCAGACGGGCATCAAGGCCATCGATGCCCTTGTTCCCATCGGACGCGGCCAGCGCGAATTGATTATCGGCGACCGCGGCACCGGCAAGACGGCGATTGCCGTCGACACGATGATAAACCAAAAGGGGCAGAACTGTATCTGCATTTACGTCGCTATCGGTCAGAAGGCGTCTACGGTGGCCCGCGTGGTCAAGACGCTGGAGGATTCCGGGGCTATGGCGTACTCGATCGTCGTCGCAGCGACGGCGGCGGATTCCTCGCCGCTCCAGTACATGGCGCCGTATGCCGGCGTCGCGATGGCGGAGTATTTTATGCGGAAGGGCGGACACTGCCTCTGCATTTATGATGACTTGACGAAGCACGCGGCGGCGTACCGCGCCATGTCGTTGCTTCTCCGTCGTCCTCCCGGACGCGAGGCGTATCCGGGCGACGTATTCTATCTCCATTCGCGTCTCTTGGAGCGCGCGGCGAAGCTCTCCGACGACCTCGGGGCAGGCTCGATTACCGCCCTTCCGATTATTGAGACGCAGGCGGGCGACGTCGGCGCCTACATTCCGACGAACGTTATCTCCATCACGGACGGCCAGATCATGCTTGAAACCGATATGTTCTATTCCGGCATCCGTCCGGCGGTCAACGTCGGTCTGTCGGTCTCCCGTGTCGGCGGCAGCGCGCAGATCAAGGCGATGAAGCAGGTCGCCGGTACGCTGCGTCTCGACCTCGCCCAGTATCGTGAGTTGGCGGCGTTCGCGCAGTTCGGCTCCGATCTTGACAAGGCGACGAAGGATCAGCTCGACCGCGGCGCACGTATGACGGAAACGCTGAAGCAGGCCCAATATGCGCCGCTCGTCGTCGAGGAGCAGGTCATGGCTATATTCACGGCGGTTCGCGGATTCCTCGCGGACATTCCCGTGGACAAGGTCGTCACGTTCCAGAACGATTTCCTGAAATTCATGCGTCAGGCGCATCCGGAGATCGGCCAAAAGATCGCCGAGCAGCAGAAGCTGGACGACAATCTGGAGGACGCTCTCTCCAAGGCAATCGAGGAATTCAAGGAGACCGTTCCTTACAAAACGGCGTGATGAGGTGATTGAATGGCGAGCTTACAGGACATACGCCGCAGAATACGCAGCGTAAAGAGCATCCAGCAGATCACCAAGGCGATGAAAATGGTCGCGGCGGCGCGTCTCCGGCGCGCGCAGATGGCGGCGGTCGCGAACAAGCCCTTCGCGGACAAGATGGCGGAGGTCGTGGAAAATGTTGCGTCCAACGTCACGGATTTCAAGCACCCGCTTTTGGAAACCTATGACGCGGCGGAGAGGGAGCTTTTCCTGATTATCGCGGCGGACAAAGGACTGGCGGGCGCGTACTCTTCCAATATATTCAAGGAAGCGGTCGCGCACATTCCCGACAAGGAAAAGGCCGATCTTGTGGTCATCGGTCGCAAGACCGAGGAATTTTTCCGCAACCGGGGCTATCATATCGTAAAGGAATATTTAGGCATCAGCGAGCGTCCGACTTTCGACATCGCGAAGCAAATCGCGGCGGAGCTGACGACCCGCTATGAGAGCGGCGAGTACAACGCCGTGCATATCATCTATGCGCGGTTCGTCTCGTCGATGGTCAACGTGCCGGAGAAGTTCCAGCTCCTGCCTTTCGAGGGCATCACGGGCGAAGCGGAGAACGTCGAGCCGACGAGGCTGGACAAGGCGGGCGCTTTTATCGCGCACTTGAAGGAAGCGGCGCTGGCGAAGCTGCCGAAGCCGGGACCGCAGAGCTACGACGAAATGATCGAAGCGCAAGAGGCGGAGGAAGCGGCCGAGGAGGAGCGCGCGGCGAAAGAGGCTGCGGAAAAAGCCGCTAAGGAAGCGGCGAAAGAAGCGGCCAAAGAGGAAGCGCTGAAAGCGAAGGAAGCCAAAGCGGCAAAAGAGCTTGAAGAGAGATTTGCCCCGCTTCCCGCTTTGCCGGATCTTCCCGATTTGCCTGCATTGTCTCCATTGCCCAGTCTGCCGGAGCTGCCGAACGAGGAAACCGACAGCATTGATTTCAGCGCGTATGAAGTGCCGATACATACGGAAGAGCCGTACATCTTCCTGCCAAACGCGGACGATGTGCTTAACGCGCTGCTTCCGCAGTATTTGATTACGATGATATACGCGGCGCAGCTTCAAGCGGCAGCCAGCGAGCTTTCCTCGCGCATGACGGCGATGTCCAGCGCGACGGACAACGCGCAGGAGCTGACGCGCAAGCTGGATCTGCTCTACAACAAGGTACGTCAGGCGAACATCACCCGCGAGATTACCGAGATCGTGGGCGGTGCGGAAGCATTGAAGTGAGGCGGCGGCTTCGCTGCCTAAGGAGGTCTACCATTGGCAAAAGGCAAGATAGTACAGGTCATCGGAGCTGTCGTTGATATTGAGTTTCCGCTGGGAGAGTTGCCGGAGATCCTGAACGCCGTCACGATCAAGGGCAAGTCCGGAGACGTCGATATCGACTTGGTCGTGGAGGTCATGCAGCACCTTGGCGACAGCGTTACGCGCTGCATCGCCATGAGTTCGACGGACGGACTCGTGCGCGGCATGGAGGCGGAGGACACCGGTGCGCCGATCAAGGTGCCGGTCGGACCGGAATGCCTCGGGCGCGTGTTCAACGTGCTCGGCGACACGGTCGATCACAATCCAGAGCCGGTCGGAAACAAGGAGGCGTGGCCGATCCATCGTCCCGCGCCGACATTTGAGGAACAGGACGCCACCGCACAGATCCTCGAAACGGGCATCAAGGTCGTCGACCTGATCGCTCCGTATTCGAGAGGCGGCAAGACGGGCCTTTTCGGAGGCGCGGGCGTCGGCAAGACAGTTCTGATTCAGGAGCTTATTCACAATATCGCCACCGAGCACGGCGGCTATTCGGTCTTCGCGGGCGTCGGCGAGCGCACCCGTGAGGGCAACGATCTTTGGACGGAAATGACCGAGTCCGGCGTTATCTCGAAGACGGCGCTGGTCTACGGACAGATGAACGAGCCTCCTGGAGCTCGT
>JAFZRW010000060.1 GCA_017619685.1 Schwartzia sp. (in: firmicutes) | reverse complement strand
TTTGGACGCGCGCGTGCCGATGTCCAGCGCGAATCCTTTGATCCGGGAACTGGTCGGCGAAAAGACGCGGCTCGTCGCGTTGAACAAATCGGATCTGGCGGACGAGGCGCAGACGAAACGATGGATTTCCTATTTCCGTTCTCAGGGACTTTCGGCGCTGCCGATCGATTCCCTTTCGGGCACGGGGCTGAAAGCGCTGGTGCAGAAAGCGGAGACGCTGGCGCGGGCGAAGACTCACAAGCTTGTCGCGAAGGGCGCGAAGCCGCGGGCGGCGCGCGCGATGGTGCTTGGAATCCCGAACGTCGGTAAGTCGTCGCTGATCAATCGGCTCGCGGGCGCGGCGAAAGCGAAAGTGGAAGACCGCCCGGGTGTGACGCGGGACAAGCAATGGATTCGCGTCGGGAAGAATCTGGAACTCTTGGATATGCCGGGTATTCTTTGGCCGAAGTTTGAAGACCCGACAGTGGGCATGAGGCTCGCATTTATCGGCTCGGTCAGCGACGAGGTTTACGACGTCGAGGCGACGGTGAAGCGCCTTTTGGCGTGGCTGGCGGAGCGCCATGCGGGACGTCTCGTGGAACGGTACCGTTTGACGAAGGAAGAGGTGCAGGCCGACGCGGGGACGCTTATGGAGCATATCGGAAAGCGGCGGGGCTGCTTATTGAAGGGCGGGCTGCTTGACGAGGAAAAAGTGCAGCGACTGCTCCTGGCCGATCTTCGCAGCGGGCGGCTCGGGCGCGTGACTTTCGACGACGTGCCGGAGACCGCAGGAAACGAGGCTGATGGCGAATGAACGCTTCGGAAATGAAGCTGAAAGAAATAGAAAACGCTCTGTTTTCAAGCGTGCCGTCCGAGGATTTCGTCGCAGCGTGCGAAGCAGATCCGCGGGCAGGGGTGCAGAAGCTCGCGAAGCGTTTTCGCCGCGAGCAGGCGGAGCGGCGGCGGCTTGATGCTCTCTATACATACGAATATGCGGCGCGGGACGAGGGCGCGCGCTTTGTGGCGGGCGTCGACGAGGCGGGGCGGGGCCCGCTGGCGGGACCGGTAGTCGTGGCGGCGGCAATCTTGCCCTATGGGCTGTTCCTGCCGGGGCTCAACGATTCCAAAAAGGTTTCGCCGAAAAAACGCGAGCTTCTGTACGACGAGATCCTGGAAAAGGCGGTCGCGGTCCGCGTTTCGATCGTGGACGCGGCGACGATCGACCGCGTGAACATTTACCAGGCGACGATGAACGGCATGTACGAGGCGATATTGTCTCTGGATCCGAAGCCGGACAAGGTACTGATCGACGCCGTGGAGCTCGCGAAGCTCCCCATGCCGTCCCTTTCGATCATCAAGGGCGACGCGAAATCGGCGTCCATCGCGGCGGCTTCGATCGTCGCGAAGGTCACGAGGGACAGGCTGATGCTGAAGTACGACGCCGAGTATCCGCAGTATGGTTTTGCGCAGCATAAAGGCTACGGCACCGCACAGCATATCGAGGCGCTGGAAAAATACGGGCCGAGCCCGATTCATCGAAAATCCTTCGAGCCGGTGCGTTCGATGGTGGAAGGCAAATAATAGTGGAGTTATTGTGAATCAATTGGTTGCCGAGGGATTTTTTCGTCAGGCAAGGAAGATAGCGCGAAGTCGTAGTAAGGAACTACGTCGAGCGCTATCTGACACCGCATGACGGAAAAAGAACCGGCAAGACGGGGGTGAGGATATGGCTATGGAAACTGCAATGCCCACCGGCATACGCCCGATAGAACGTCCGCAAGGTCCGCAGACTACGGGAGTGCAGCGGCGCGGGCAACCTTCCGTTTCGCCGTTTGCGCCGCGTACCGACGTCGACCTTCAAAATTCCGTCGCGGACGTGGCAGGGCTTTTGTCGAAAATCGCGTCGGCCAAGGAAGACGCGATGGACAAGATTTCCCCGCAGATTCAAAAGCTGATCGACAAGATCATGCAGCAGTCGTTTTCACTGGAAGCGACGCTGGCGGAAGGGCTCGGCACGACGCTGGAGAGCCAGCGGTTCGCCATCGATCAGCTCTTTACGCTGTCCAGGATGCTGTATCAGATGGGCTCGCTGTCGGAGCAGGGAAAGCCTGCCGCGCTGAGCGACGAAATGCAGGCGCTCCTTTCCAATTTCAAAGAGCTTGTCACGACGATGGAAGGAAACGACATGGAGCCGACAATGCTCCACAAGCTCGCCTTTGAAGTGCTCGACGGCAAGCAGGCGAACGAATTGCCTGCGATGATGCAGTTTATGCTCATGCAGCAGGCCGCGGGCGGAGAACTGGCGCCTCAGGCGGAGTCGGATTCCCTCGCATTCTTGAAGCAACTGATGGATTACTTTATGCCGCGTCCCGCGGTGAAAGAGACTGCGCCG
The DNA here is from genome assembly GCA_017619685.1 of Schwartzia sp. (in: firmicutes). GTDB lineage: Bacteria > Bacillota > Negativicutes > Selenomonadales > Selenomonadaceae > RUG12372. The sequence continues at coordinate 3,338 of JAFZRW010000060.1, read as the reverse complement.
CAGGAGCAGAGCGCGCAGCAAAACGCGTCGGGGGAGACGGCGAAGGAAGCGCCCGCCGGTCAGGAGAACGTACGGGGAAATGCGCAGACGAGGGAAAGCGCACAGACGCAGGAGCCCGCGAATGCGCGGCAGGGCGCGGAAACACGGGAAACGGCGCCGCAGCGGCAGACGCAGGAGACGCTTGCCGGACAGGAAAACGCGCGGGAAGCCGGAACAGCGCAGCAGAGCAAGGGAAGCGAAAGCACCGCCCCGCAGCAGAGCGCGGAGGGCGCGCCCAAGCAGGCCCAGAACGCACAGGAACAACCGCGCGCCCAGGAAAGCGCACAGCAAAGCGCGCCGCAGGGACAGGCCGCGAAGTCGGACAGCGCGGCCGCGCGCCGAGGCGGCGAATCGAACGCGCAGATTTACGCGTGGGAAAACGAAGCGGCGGAAGAGCAAAGCGGAACGACGCAGAAAACGGGCGCCGATCCGCAGGATCCTTTTGCAGAGCTTATGAGGAAAGGCTTGGAGCGTATGCGCGGACGGCTGCAGCAGCAACCGACGTCTTCGCAGCAGGCCGTGCAGGAAGAGTCGGCGTCCTCGCAGACGATGTTCGGAAGGACGCCCGAGCCTCCGCCAATGCAAAATACGCCGCGTACGATGGAGACGATGCGCGATCTCGCGTCCCTCCTCTTGAAAGATGCGGAGCTGACCCCGGAGGACGAGCGGCTCCTGACCGATTTCGTGAACGGCGAGCAGACGATGCTTTCGGAGAAAGAGGCAAAGGAGCTGCAAATGCTCCTCCGCCTTTGCGAGAAGAACGTTCCGGCTTCCGTGCAGCAGTCGGCGCAGCAGAAGGGCATGGAGGACATGCCGCGTCTTTGGGCGTTCATGGAGCTTTGCGATCTCGCCATGATCAAAGAGCGCGACGGGAAATCGCTGAAGAAGGCAAGCAAGAGCCTGTCCGACTTCGCGTCGATGATGAAGAATTCCATTTTGCCGGAGAACGGCCGGACGGCGGAAGGCCATCGTTCGATGAGCTTCATGACGCCGCTCTATATGTCGGAGGACATGCAGAAGCCGTATCCCGCTTATATCCACGTCTACGACGAGGCGCAAAGAGACGAGGGCGGCGGCCCGCCGAAGAAAGAGACGTGGATTCGCGTCTGCCTCCTGACCGAGAATATCGGCGCAGTGGACGTGAGTTTCCGTATGTACGACGGGTCCAATCTCGACGTGCGGATCTATTTTTCCGAGCGAGAGAATATCGAAGATTTCCGCGGATACATGGACGAGTTCCGCGCGTCCTTTGACGACAAGCCGCTGACGCTGATGAGCGTCAAAGTCGGCGTGGCAGGTGCTAAGACATGATGGATCGAAAACGGAACCTTATACCGGAGCCGGAAACGGACCCGACGGCGGAGAAGAAAGCCGTCGCCTTGAAATACGACCCCGAGGCGAACGCCGCCCCGAAGGTCGTCGCGAAAGGCCGGGGCTACGTCGCGGAAAATATCCTCGCGGCGGCGCAGTCGAACGCCGTTCCCGTATATCAAAACAAATCGCTGGTCAATCTCCTGATGGCCCTCGATCTCGACAAGGAGATTCCCCCCGAGCTCTATACGACGGTGGCGGAAGTGCTGGCGTACATCTATCGCATGGATACGAAAGCGGGCGCGAAAATGAGGCAGAAGTCTTGAACACGAAGCGCGTCGGCGACAGGGGCGAGGAGATGGCCGCCGATTTTCTCGAGCGGAAAGGGCTCAGGATTCTCGCGCGCAAGTATCGGACGCCGATAGGAGAAATCGATCTGATCGCGCAGGAAGGAAAGACGCTCGTTTTCGTCGAGGTGAAGACGAGACGGACCGCTCGCTGCGGCTCGCCTGCAGCGGCAGTGGGGTACGCGAAGCAGCGAAAGATCGCGCGTGTAGCGGCTTGGTACATGCAGACACGGGCGGACACGCCGCCCTGCCGGTTCGACGTGGTCGAGATTTACGCGCCGTCAGGCGGCGCATGGAGCGTGCGCCAGCTGGAAAACGCATTCGAGACGACCTGGGGATAAGAGAAAAGTTGCCAAAGAAGCCTTCCCGAAAGGGAAGGCTTCTTTGGCAATATGCAGTAATTATCGAGTGTATAATGTGCAATAGTTGTGGATAATTAAGTGGATAATGTGGATAAACTGTCGTATCGTGTGATTATTGAATTTCGGTTCAAATCGTATGGAATTTGACAGAATATACAGTTTGCTTATTTACGAACGGCGGTTTTTTGTGTATAATTGAACATGAATTTTGAAATTGGGAAGAGGGATCGGATTGTTCGCAAAATCGCAGGGCGCGACCACGTTGGGCGTGGACGGCGTGATTATCGACGTGGAAGTGGATTCTGCCAACGGACTGCCCAGCTTTGAGATCGTGGGATTGCCGGACGCTTCCGTGAAGGAAGCGAAGGAGCGGGTGCGCACCGCCATCAAGAATTCCGGCTTGAAGCTGCGGCCGGGGAAAGTGACAGTGAATCTTGCGCCCGCCAATCTGCGAAAGGACAATCCGGGACTTGACCTCCCCATTGCGATGGGTCTGCTCTCGGCTTACGCCGTCATTCCGCAGAACGCGCTGGAAAACCGGCTCTTCGCCGCCGAGCTTTCTTTGGAAGGAGAGCTTCGCGGCGTGAACGGCATTCTGCCGATGGCGGTAAAAGCGAGAGAAGCCGGATTCAAGGAAATATTCACTTCGCGCCACAACGCCAACGAGGCGCTCCTGGTCGACGGCCTGACAGTTTATGCCGTCGACAATTTACGGACGCTGGTGGATTTTCTCCTGGGCAAGGAGGAACTCTCCCCTGTGCGCGGAGGGAATGAGCCGCCGATGGAACCGCCCCTTTTCGCCGACGATTTTGCCGACGTGCAGGGGCAGTTTTTGGCAAAGAGGGCTTTGGAGATCGCCGCTGCCGGCGGTCATAACGTGCTGATGAGCGGGTCGCCCGGCTCGGGGAAGACGATGCTGGCACGCCGCATGAATTCGATCTTGCCGGATCTCACGCAGCAGGAAGCGCTGGAGGTCACGAAAATATACAGCATTGCGGGTCTTCTTCCGCCGGGCGGCGGACTGATACGAAAGAGGCCGTTCCGCAGCCCGCACCATACGACGTCCACGACGGCTCTGATCGGCGGCGGCACGTTCCCGCGACCTGGCGAGGTCACGCTGGCGCAGCACGGCGTGCTCTTCCTGGACGAACTGCCGGAATTCAGCAAGACGACGCTGGAAGTCTTGCGTCAGCCGCTGGAGGACAGGCAAGTGACAATTTCCCGTGTGAACGCCACTTTGACGTTTCCCGCGGATTTTATTTTGCTCGCGGCGATGAAC
>JAFZRW010000059.1 GCA_017619685.1 Schwartzia sp. (in: firmicutes) | reverse complement strand
GCAGATAGTTTTTGCACCGCGCTTGCCGCCTTTCCTGAACGGGAACAAAAAATCTTGTCCTTGTATTATGTGGACGGTTTGACGCTTCGCGCCATCGGTGCGAAGTTAGGAATGAAGGCAAATCATGTTTCTGTTGTCAAGGCGCGGGCGATGAAAAAACTTCGGCGTGAACTTGACGCGACACGGACAAGACGGAAAAGGGTACAAAAACACCGCCCGCGAGGGCGGCGTGGACAGTAAAGAAATTCTTCGCTTATAATTCTTTGTTTGCTTGTTCTTTAAGCATTTCTGGGGATGCACCATATTGGTTTGAACCATTCGTTCCCGGTTTGCAACATACATATGTGAAAAATGGAAAAAATATGAGGAAAAAATACATATTAAAGAGTAGTGGTTTACGAATGAAAAGAAAAATGGTATTCAAAATAAGTATTACACTATAAAGTATTGCTATACTATTAGGCTTATTTATATCATGCACTCTTTTGAATACATTAGCGATTGCAATCCAGAATGAAAGAAAAATCAATAAGAACGCAAAAAAAACTACATTTTGAAACACTATACACAAACCAACTGTAATTAAATTATTTGCAATAATCATGCCTAAATATGGTAAGCGTCTACGCCTGCCCAGCATTGAGAATAATCCGGTCAAAGAACATAAAGGGGTGCTTGTTGCCTTTTCGTGCTTGGCGATTAACTTTTCGTCCTCTGTTTGTATTTTGTGAAAAGGTGTACTTTCATTTGATTCGTCTACGAAAGGATATTTTTGTTCCTTTGTATTAAGCGAAGCATTTGAATTTGTCAAAAGTGGCGTATTAGAAGGAACGGAGGTTTCAATCGTGTTCAAATGTGCATTGATTTCTGATTGTGTTGCAAAAATTGTTTTATAGTTTTCATCTGATGGGTCGGCAAGTTCTAAAGCATGGTCGATATATCGTTTTCCTTCTTGAAATTGATTAAGTTGTGCACACGCTTCTGCAAAGCGTGCGAAAACAAGAGCCGTTTCAGCGTTTATAACCTTTCGCGCGTCTATAAATGCGGGCTTTTGTAAAATTTTGTCCATTGAGAGCAAATAATCCTCAGTATCTTTTGAAAATTTCTTTTCGCAATCGCGAAGTAACGACAGGCATTGTTTGGGATTCATCCCCGAAAAGATACTACTGTCAATAAGACGTCGATATTCCACGCAAATACGGCAATAGCTTTCTACTGCTTTCTGCAAGCGTTCATCTAATAATAAAGGCGAGTTTGGAGGATAGACGGTTGCTCCGCAAAATGAGCAACTGTAAAATTTACCCAAAAGTCCGTTGCGTTTTTCCATGTCGCTTTCGCATTTTGGACACTGCATAACAAACCCTCCGAAATAATATTATTGTATTATCTTCGATAACTATATATTGGGGTATAAGAAAGTAGGGCTTAATAAAAGGAATGGAAACGGTTGTTTAGTTGGTCTTTCAAATTTTCAGTATTATCATTTGCTTGCCAAGCATCTATTTGGGCAGTATCGGCATCACGCTGTGCTTGCCAAGCATCTATTTGAGCAATATCGGCATCATATTGTGCTTTCCGTACTTGATGTGCAACAAGTCCCAAGGAATCTTCAGTTGAAGAAACCTTATCTTCTAAATCTGATACTTGGCTATCGAGTTTGTCAATCATATCATTCAAATATGATATTTCTTTACGCGCAGATCTTAATGTGTATTGGTATGGGGTATCAGATTTAGAGCGTTTCAGCTTTATAACTGTAAGTTTGTGCAAAGATTCGATGTAGTTTTGCTGTTGCCATGTGATAAAGCCGAGAATTGCCGTTGAAATGAGAGAAAGCGTTGCAACACCTAAACAAATTTTGTTGAATTTGTCCATTTGAAAAGCTCCTTTCCGCATTTTGGGGTTGCTTTGAATAATAAGAATGGGATATTTACTTTGATTTTACGCCGTTTGGAGCAATAAATCAATGCTTGCGGTGTAAAACCAAGCAGTTAAGGGGGAGCACTACTGCGATGGGGCTTGCGTGGACGAAAGGTCAGAAGATGATATTGACAATCTTTGTGGAAACATTGATAATGGGGCGGGGAGTGATGGAATGGAACACAAAAAAGCCGTCAGCGTGGAAGAGAATATCGCTGACGGCAAAAAGGCGATGGACAGGGTGATCGCTGAACAGACAGACGCGCACAATGCCATGTATCGCAAAGATGTAGGCGAGATTGATTTTGTGTGGGGGACGCCGGGAACCGGAGAAAAGTTTAAGCACGGCTACGGCGTGTCGCATATTATCGCAAAGCGCGACGCAGAAAACGGACGCGGCATAGAAACGGCGCATAAACTTGTTGAAGTTATTGCAAAAGGTGAAGTATGCGGAAAAAATACGATGGGCAATAATACACAGCCGCGTATGCTCATTTCGTATGATGGTTATGTTGCCCTTTTGTCTTTGAGCGACGGAAAGAAAAACACATGGCTTTTGAGTGGTTGGGAAACGTATAAATCCATGAATAAAAAAGAAGCATCAAGTGCGAACGGCGAGGGTGACGGCTCAACCGTTGCTACGTCCGACGCGCCTATGCGTTCTCGTCGCGTCGGAGATGATGCTTCTCTTTCTTGATATAAGTATAACATATAGGGACAGAAAAAAGCAATACTGACGAGAGCCGCTCTTTTAGGGCGGCTTTTCTAATGCAAAAATTTTGCGGAAGGAGGCAAACTATGACAACTATATGACTTTATGCCTTTGCTGCTTTGACGGCGTTCTTCCGCGTCCGGCCGCGCGTGGTGTGATCGAGGACGGCTTTGCGGAGACGCACGTTTTGCGGGGTGACTTCGACAAGCTCGTCTTCCTTGATATACTCCAGCGCTTGTTCGAGGCTCAGGATGCGCGGCGGCGTCAGGCGGATTGCCTCGTCGGAGGAGGAGGTACGCATATTCGAGACGTGCTTCTGCTTGCAGGGATTGATGTCGATATCGAGCTCGCGGGAATTCTCGCCGACGATCATGCCCTCGTAGACCATCTGGCCCGGAGAGATGAACATCGTGCCGCGATCCTGCAGCGTATAAATGCCGTAGCCGGTCGTTTCGCCCTGCTCAAACGCGACGAGGGAGCCGTGCTCGCGGCTTTCCATATCGCCCTTGTACGGCGCGTAGCCGTGGAAGATATGGCTCATGATGCCGTTGCCCTTCGTGCTCGTCAAAAGCTCCGAGCGGAAACCGATGAGGCCGCGCGCCGGAATGATGAATTCGAGGCGCATATAGCCGTTGCCCTCGGTCATGTTGGAAAGCTCCGCTTTGCGCTTGCCGAGAAGTTCCATGACCGTGCCCATGTACTCCTGCGGCACTTCTACCGTCAGGTTTTCCATCGGCTCGCATTTTTGTCCGTTGATCGTCTTGTAGATGACTTCCGGCTTGCCGACTTGCATCTCGTAACCCTCGCGGCGCATCGTCTCAATCAGTATGGAAAGGTGCAGCTCGCCGCGCCCCGATACTTTGAACGTATCCGCCGAATCCGTTTCCTCGACGCGGAGCGCGACGTTCGTCTCGACTTCCTTGAACAGACGGTCGCGGATATGGCGCGATGTGACGAACTGGCCTTCGCGTCCGGCGAACGGGCTTGTGTTGACGCCGAAAGTCATCGAAAGCGTCGGCTCGTCGATGTTGATGGTCGGAAGCGCTTCGGGATTTTCTGCGTCGGCCACCGTCTGACCGATACGCACGTCGCCAAGACCGGTCAGAGCGACGATCTCGCCGATGCCGGCGCTTTCCGCCTCGACGCGTTTCAGTCCCTGATAGACGAAGACTTTCGCGATTTTCGCTTTCGTCTCTCCGTCGCCGCCGAGCAGCACCACGTTCTGGTTCGGCTTTGCCGACCCGCGCATTACGCGGCCGATTGCGACTTTTCCAACGTACTCGTCCGCGTCCAGCGTCGTCACCATGAGCTGCAGGGGGCCGTCTTCGTTCCCTTTCGGCGCGGGAATCTCTTTGATGATCGTATCCATCAGCGGTACGAGATTGTCGTTGTCGTCCGCCATGTCGAGTTTCGCGATGCCGTCGCGCGCCGCGCAGTATACGACGGGGAAATCCAGCTGGTCGTCGTCTGCGCCCAGCTCCATGAAAAGCTCCAGCACTTCGTCATACACATCGTCCACACGCTGGTCGGGACGGTCGATCTTGTTGATGACAACGATAGGCTTCAGCTTCTGCTCCAGTGCTTTGCGAAGCACATATTTCGTCTGCGGCATCGGTCCTTCGAAAGCGTCTACGAGAAGGAGCACGCCGTCGACGAGGTTCAGCACGCGCTCCACCTCGCCGCCGAAATCCGCGTGGCCCGGCGTATCGACGATATTGATCTTGACGTCCTGATACATGATTGCCGTATGTTTCGAGAGGATCGTGATACCGCGTTCGCGCTCAATATCCCCGGAGTCCATCACGCGCTCCGCGACTTGCTCGTTCGCGCGGAACACGTGGCTTTGTTTCAGCATCGCGTCTACCAGCGTCGTCTTGCCGTGATCTACGTGCGCGATAATCGCTACGTTCCTCAGTTTTTCATTCGTGCTCATTTTGCTTTGAATCCTCCCGTGTTTCTTTCTATATATACATATCGAATAAAATTCAGCTCCACTATATTAGTATAATCGTCTGCGTGTGTCAACGAATCGGAAGAAAAAATATAAAAAATCGGCAATGTATCGGCGAAAAAAGCGATTTTTTTTTAAAAAATGCCGTATTTTCGGGAAAAAAAGATAAAAAAATTGAAAAAACCTATAGGCAGAGCCGGATTGGTGTGTTATAATACACGCAATAAGGCAATTTGCCGAATATTAAAGAAAGAGGGTATTTTCTTGAAGAAAGCAGATTTCATCAAAGAGACCGCCGCGAAAGCTAAGGTTTCCCAGAAGGATGCGCAGGCCGTAACTGCGGCAGCCATCGAGGTCATCAAGGGCGCGCTGAAGAAGGGCGACACGGTTCCGTTCCTCGGCTTCGGTACGTTCAAGATTTCGAACCGCGCTGCGCGCATGGGTCGCAACCCGCAGACGGGTGCGGAGATCAAGATTCCGGCTGCGAAGCTTCCGACGTTCAAGGCCAGCCCGGCATTCAAGGATTTCGTAAATTCGAAGAAGGCCGCTCCTGCGAAGAAGGCTGCGAAGAAAAAGAAATAAGGCTTTCAGTAAGATCCCTTTTCATCGCCCAGCGTAATGTTGGGCGATGTTTTTTTGTATATTGAAAACGCCATCCTCTTTAGAGAATGGCGTTTTGCTCTGTATTGTTCATTCTGCATTCTCAGGCGGCTCTGCGCCTTCCGCGTTGGCGTCGGCGTATATATCCTCGATGACGAGGCGGATAATGACCATGAGCGGTACGGCGAGGAACATGCCGGGCGCGTCCAGGAGGCAGCCGCCGAGCACCAGGCCGAGCAGAATGGCGATAGGGTGCAGGTGCAGGGTTTTTCCAATCAAAACAGGATAAATAACATTGTGGTTGATTTGCGTGATCAGCAGGTAGAACAAAAGCGTCTGTACCGCTATCCACGGCGATATGGTCGCGGCGACGGAAACGCCGAAAAGCGACGCGATGGTCGGCCCAATGACCGGAATGAATTCACTGACGCCGGAAAGCACAGCGAAAACCGCCGCGTACGGAATGTCGCGCGCCGTGAAGTAGAGGAAGACTATAGTTCCCATCAAGAGACAGATCGCGAGCTGGCCGCAAATATATTTGTGCAGGGCAAACAGAATGCGGTCAAAGAGCCGGAAAACGCGCATGTGATCTTTCTGCGGAAAGAGGCGCGTGATCCATTCTTCGATGGAGCGGCCGTCTTTCAGCAGATAGAATGCAGAGAATAGGATAATGACGAGATCGAATATTTTCGTGAAGAAGTCGAAGATTACTTCTACGGAGGAACGGAGCGCGTCAATGCCGAAGGAGGCGATGCTGCTCCAGAGTTTGTCGATTTCCCGCGCAATTACAGGGTAGGAGGCGAACAGGTCCCGCATACTTTCGGTCAGCGTCGGAAGGTCGTGCGAGAATTTTTGTGCGGATCGCGCCAGCGGAGTCGAGAGCACGGCGAAAAGAACCGTGACGGCGACGAGAAACAGTATTAACGTGAGCGCGGCTGCGACGCCGCGCGGGATCATGCGCAGCCGATGCAGATAGTCCACCAGCGGACAAAGCAGGAGGTGAAGCAGCAGCGCGATGAATACGACGAACGCGAGCTGCGGCAAAAGCCAGAACGAGCCGAGCAGTACGATGAAGCTCACGCCAAGCATTATAGACGTCTTGTGGGTGGCCCACATATCGGATAGACACCTCTTTTTTCATATTCATGATCTAATATATTTATAATTCATATCCTATTATAGACGCGCGGTTTGCGATTTGTCCATAGCAGGCAGGATTTTTGCTTTGGACGGCGAATATCATCATATAATATTTTCTGCGCGTTGTATTTGAGGTATAAATTTTTTTAAAGAGGTGTTTTTTATGACGTTGAAGAGTTTACGTAAGAAGCTGGCGGCTGCCGCCTTGGCGGGCGTCGTCGTTTTTTCGGCGGTTCCCATGCCGACGGCGAGCGCGGATGTCCTCGGCACGCTCCTTGGCGCCGGGATTCAATACGCGGCGCTCAACCAACAGCTTAACTATTATGATAATGAAGGAAGGGACGAGCTGTTTCAGCAGATGCAGCAGGAATACGGCGTCAACAACGATCCGTATCTCAACGCGCGCCTGGACAGCATCATGGAAAGCCTAAGCGGGGCGATCGCGCAGGTCGATCCGACGATCGAGGAAAAACCGTATCAGTATTTCATCAATCAGGATAAGTCGTTTAACGCGTTCTGCACGCTCGGACACAATATCAGCGTGAATACGGGGATGTTCGACACGGTGACCAACGACGACGAGATTGCCGTGGTGCTCGGACACGAGATGGGGCACGGGCAAAAGAAGCATGTGCAAAAGGGCATGAGAGACGCATTGATTGCACAGGCGGGCATTGCCGTCTTGACAAACGGATCGGCGCTCGGCTCGGTGATTGCCGGCCTAGTAAGCAATGTGCACATGCCGAGGGCGAAAGAGCGCGAGGCGGATAAGCTGGCTTTTGAGTACATCACGCATTCCGATTACAATCCCGGCGCCTGTGCGGCCATCTGGCAGCGCGTGATGGAACGGAGTACGAGCGGCGGCAGCTTCCTTTCCGACCATCCCGACCACAAGGATCGCCGCGATACCTATGCGAAATCGTTGACCGCGTATAGTGACGGCCATGTGAAGATCGATGCGGACGCGGCGATGGTGAAAGTGAACGACAAAGATTTTGTGGCGCCGGCGCCGGCAGATGATATGAGCAGCCAGGAGCGCGCATATTTCGTGATGGGAAATCTTGCGACGGCCTATCATAACGGCCACAACGCCGGTGAAGCCTGGGCGGACGGAAACGTATTGATGCTGGGCGACCAGCCGATCATGGAGGCGGCCTCCGGCGATCCGTCGGCTTCGGAGATGGCGGAGCGGCTGAACGCGATCAAATGACGATGATGGGGGATATGGAGGCGAGGCTTTCCGAATACGCGCGCCTTGCGATTCGGACGGGCGTGAATCTCAGAAAAGGACAGCCGCTTGTTGTCAACGCGCCGATCGAGTGCGCGGATTTTGCGCGTCGTTTGGCGAAAGAAGCCTATGCAGCCGGAGCGAAAGACGTGACGATTTGCTGGGGCGACGAACGTTTTTCACGGATCCGTTATGAGCTGGCTTCGGAGGACGCGCTTGCCAGTTATCCGGATTGGCGGAGACGTTTCTATATGGACAACGCGGAAGACGACGCCGCGATCGTCTCGATCCACGCTGAAGATCCCGAGGCGTTCCTCGGCGTCGAGCCCTCGCGCTTGGCGATGGCGCAGCAGGCGGCGGGAGAGGCGCTTCTCGAATATCGCGCGCGCATCATGAGCAATAAGAATGCGTGGTGCGTCGTGTCCGTGCCGACGGAAGCATGGGCGCGGAAAATTTACCCTGATAAAAGCGGCGCTGAGGCAGTGGAGGCTCTTTGGGAAGCGATACTTTCCGCTGTGCGCGTCGCAGGCAGCGGAGACGCAGAAGCTCGTTGGAAAGAGCATACGGACTTTTTGCGCCGCGCTTCGGATTTCATGAACGGTTGGGCGTTTGATTTCCTTCATTATAAGAATGGTCTTGGAACAGATCTTACCGTTCGCCTGCCCGAAGGGCATATCTGGGCGGGCGGCGCGGAGGAGACGCAAAACGGGCGCATTTTCGTTGCGAACCTGCCGACGGAGGAAGTCTATACGTTGCCCATGAGAAACGGCGTGGATGGCACGGTGGTCGCGACGAAGCCTTTGGTCTTCCAGGGGAATCTGATTACGGGCATGAAGTTTCGCTTTGCGGCGGGAAAAGTCGTTTCGTTTGAAGCGGAAAAAGGACGCGCACATCTTGAGAAGCTGTTGAAGACGGACGAAGGATCGGCGCGTCTCGGCGAGGTTGCGCTGGTGCCTTACGATTCACCGATCTCGAAAAGCGGCGTGCTGTTTTACAACACCCTTTTCGATGAGAACGCTTCTTGTCATTTGGCGCTGGGCAAAGCGTATCCGACTTGTCTTGCGGGCGGCGCGGATATGGACTCGGTTACGCTCCTTTCGCGCGGCGTCAACGATTCGCTTCTGCACGAGGACTTCATGGTCGGTTCGCGCGACTTGACGATTACGGGTACGACGAAAGACGGTCGGGAGGTTCCCGTGTTCCGGGACGGAAATTTCGTTGAGTTTTGACGCTTTCGGACGCGGGTGCTATACTGTGCGTGGTACGGGAGGTGAAAACGTGCGGAAGATTTTGAGTGCGCTCCTGTTTCTTTTTTGTCTTTGTCTGCCGCTGGCGGCAGGTGCGGAAGGGCGCGTGTTGCCGGAGGATTTTGTCGTGCGCGGCGTGGCGCTCGGCGAACCGGAGGACTTGGAACAGATTTCGAAAGCATTCGGCAAGCCTCTTTTTGACAACGAGAAAAGCGTGTTTGGAATTCGCGTCAAATATTACACATTCAAAAAGAAATTTTCCGTCGGCGTTTCCGTCAGCACGGGAAAAGTCGTCGATATCGTCATTGAGGATAAGGATTATGCCGCGCGGGCGGACGTGCGGTATGGAGCGACGTCGCATCGGATCGCTGCCGTGTACGGCAAGAAAGATCGTGTGCGGCTCGGGGGCCTGACATGGCATATCTATGAGAATCCAGAGCATCCGACGCAAAGGATGATGCTTGAAGTGGAGCCGGGAACATGGTCGCTTGTTTCCTGGCGGCTGACGAGTCTGCCGCTGACCGAAGAAGAAGCGGATCAACGGGGCGACGAAGACGGAGATTGGCAGAACGCCAATTTTGACGCGTATATTCTTGGATCGCGGGAGATTGATACGAGCGCGATCGAGGGACGCGATGGCGACGAGAAGGGACCGAAGCCGCCGTGGAAAAAATAAAGACGTCTCAGCGTATAATGGAAGCGGCGGCTATCACGATGGGATGCCTGATCAGTTCAAGCTCCATCAATCTTTTTCTGTTGCCGAATCATTTGCTCTCCGGCGGGTTGACCGGCATCGGCATGATCGTCTATTTTATGACCGGTCTTCCTGTGGGCGCGCAGGTGCTCGTCTACAATGTGCCTCTTCTTATCGCCGCGCTGAAAGTTCTCGGACGCAAATATTTTGTCGGCGTTCTGTTCGGCACTGTGATGTTTTCCGTCTGTCTCGACGCCACGCATTTCCTGAATGCGTACGCGCCGGTTCCGGATCCGATGCTGGCGGCGGTTTTCGGCGGCGTGTTCAACGGTATCGGCTATGGAATCATTTTCCGAAACGACGGAAGTTCCGGCGGTCTCGACATCGTGGCGGCCATTGTGAAGAAGTATTATTCGTTCAATATGGGCGGCGTGATTTTCGGCATCAACTGCATCATCATGATGGTGTCGGCATTCATGTTCGGCGTGATGCCGGCTATGTACACGCTTGTCTCCATGTATATGAGCGCGACATTGACGGACAAGGTCATTGCGGGTTTCAACCATCGGAAGGTCGTCATCCTGATCTCGGATCAGACGGAAAAAATCGCCGAAGCTATCATTCGCGGCGTCGGGCGCGGTGTGACGTTCCTTGACGGCGAGGGCGCGTTCACGCATCAGGAAAAACGCGTGATTTTTGTGGTCGTGACGCTGACGCAGGTGGCGCGTGTCAAACGCGTGGCCGACCATTATGACCCGCAGGCGTTTATGATCGTGATGGACGCCAACGAGGTCATGGGGCGAGGCTTTACGATTCCCGGCGTGAAGATGGAAAAGATGCTTCGCGAGCGCGACAAAAGGAGGACGCAGATTGGTGAATGAAACGGTGCGCATTGCCTACCTATTAAATAGCGGTTTCGTCGTCGAGGATGGGGAGAATCGCTGGGCGCTGATTTTCGACGCGTACCGCGATATGCGCGGCGACGTCAAGCGTGCGCTGGAGTCGGCTTCAGAGGTTTATTTTTTTGTATCTCACGCGCATTTCGATCATTTCAGTCCGTCCATTGCACGCTATGAACGGGCGACAAGATTTTTCCTGAGCGACGATATTCGTGTTTTGTCTGGGGCGGTGCGATTCCCTGCGGAAAGAACGACGTGGCTCGGAAAATACGATCGCTGGGAAGACGCGCATATCCGCGTCGAGACCTTCGACTCGACGGACGAGGGCACGTCCTTTTTCGTGGGAATTGACGGCTGGCGGATTTTTCACGCCGGAGATTTCAACTGGTGGCATTGGTCGGGCGACACGCCGGAAAACATCGGCTTTGCGAGAAACGGCTTCATGAAGCAGATGAAACGACTCGACGGACACGTGTTCGATCTGGCTTTTTTCCCGGCGGACGGGAGGCTGGAAGAGGCTCGGGATTGGGGCGCGAAAGAGTTTTGCCGCCGCACGGATACGGCGGCGCTCGTCACGATGCACAGCGTCGGATACCCGCGCTTCTCGCCGGACGCGGATTTTTTTGCGCCGGGTCGGGAAATACCTGTTTGGGCTCCCACGGAGCCTGGAGAACGACGTATATATATGAAAGGAAGCGGTTTTTCAGAATGAAGATGAAAAAAATACTTTGTTTCGCGGCGTCGCTGATGCTGCTGTTGCTCAGCACGGCGTGCGCAGCGGGCGGCGGACAAGGAAAAAACGGAGGAGAGAAGACAATGGATAATCGTATCGCAAGATTTGAGACAAGCAAGGGATCGTTCGACATCGAACTTTTTGAGGATAAAGCGCCGAAGACGACGGAGAACTTTATCAAGCTCGTGGAAAAAGGTTTTTATGACGGATTGATTTTTCATCGTGTGATTGACGGCTTCATGATTCAGGGCGGCTGCCCGAAAGGCAACGGCACCGGCGGCCCCGGTTACACGATTCCCGACGAGTTCCATCCCGATCTTCGTCACAGCGGCGAGGGGATCCTGTCGATGGCGAATGCCGGCCCAAATACCGGAGGCTCACAGTTCTTCATCACGCTTGCGAAAACAGAATGGCTGGACGGTCATCATGCGGTCTTCGGCAAAGTGATCAAGGGGATGAGCGTCGTCAAGGAAATCGGAAAAGTCGAGACGGATCCTTTCCGCAATAGGCCTTATGAGGACGTCGTAATCAAGAAGATTACGATTATTACGGCGGATGAGGCGAAAGAGAAAAAGTGACCGCCTACGTTTATATCGTCGAATGCGCGGACGGTTCGCTCTATACGGGCTGGACGAACGATCTTGAGAAACGCATTGCTGCGCACAACGCGGGGCGCGGGGCGAGATACACTCGTTCGAGAAGGCCTGTGCGGCTTCGATATTATGAGACGTTCGACGAAAAAAACGAAGCGCTTCGCCGCGAGTGCGCACTGAAAAAATTGACGCACGAGGAAAAGCGGGCGCTTGTTGAGCGCGAAGAATAAAAAATTGCCGGTGCTCTGAAATATTTTTTTCGAGGCCGGCAATTTTTTTATGATTTTTTTGGAGGAGATTTTTCCCGAAATGTCCATGAAACAAGGACTTTTTGGAAATATGACACACACGGACGCGTGTACATAATAAATCCAGTAAAATAAGGGTTGACATTTATTTTTTCGTCTGATATTATATGTACTGCTTGACTACAGGCAGGGCAGATATTATCGGGAGTGACGCGAATGACACTGGAGATATTGAAAGCGCTGCCGCATGCGACGGGCGTGAAGCAGGTCACAAAGGCTGTGAGCAAGGGAAAGGCAACTTGCGTTTTCGTCGCTTGCGACGCGGATGATTATGTGACGCGGCCTTTGAAAGATCTGTGCGGCGAGGCGGGCGTTGAGCTGGTGGAAACGGCGACGATGGCGGAGCTTGGAAAAGCGTGCTCTATCGAGGTCGGATCGGCAGCGGCGGCGGCCTTGGCGGAAAAAAGTTAAAAATCCGGCGCTTTGCATCGGATTTTGATAAATTAAATTCTCAATATGAAGGAAGGAGGTGCATGTATGCCTACAATTAATCAGTTGGTTCGCAAGAGCAGACAGAGCATGCAGGAGAAATCCACGGCACCGGCACTCAAGAATTGCCCGCAGAAGCGCGGGGTTTGCACGCGTGTTTATACGACGACGCCGAAGAAGCCGAACTCGGCTTTGAGAAAGGTCGCCCGCGTTCGCCTGACGAACGGTATCGAGGTGACGGCTTATATCCCCGGCATCGGCCACAATCTTCAGGAGCATAGCGTTGTTTTGATCCGCGGCGGGCGCGTTAAGGATCTTCCGGGCGTCCGTTACCATGTGATTCGCGGTTCGCTGGATACGGCGGGCGTTCAGGATCGCAACCAGGGCAGATCGAAATACGGCGCGAAGCGTGCCAAGAAAAAGTAATACGGCAAGAAGATTGATGGAAAAGGAGGGATTTTGATGCCAAGAAAAGGCTCAGTACCGAAGCGCGATGTGCTGCCGGATCCCGTGTATCATGATAAAACGGTTACGAAGTTTATCAATAAAGTGATGCTTTCCGGTAAGAAGAGCGTTGCGCAGCGCGTCGTTTATGACGCTTTCGAGACAATCCGCGCCAAGACGGGCAAGGATCCGCTGGAGGTTTTCCAGACGGCGCTGAAGAATGTTATGCCGGTGCTCGAGGTTCGTGCACGTCGGGTCGGCGGCGCCAATTACCAGGTGCCGGTGGAAGTTCGCCCGGATCGTCGCATGACGCTCGGCATTCGCTGGATTGTCAATTACGCGCGGCTTCGCGGTGAGAAGACGATGAACGAACGTCTTTCCGCAGAGCTGATGGACGCCGCCAACAACACGGGCGCAGCAGTCAAGAAAAAGGAAGACACGCACAAGATGGCCGAGGCAAACAAGGCGTTTGCTCATTACCGCTGGTAATTCGGCACATCGCATTTTTTAAGGAGAGATAGATAGTGGGAAGAGAGTTTTCGCTTGAAAAAACTCGCAATATCGGTATCATGGCGCATATCGACGCCGGAAAGACCACGACCACAGAGCGCATTCTCTTCTACACGGGCGTAAATCACAAAATCGGCGAGGTACATGATGGTGCTGCGACGATGGACTGGATGGATCAGGAGCAGGAGCGCGGTATCACGATTACCTCGGCTGCAACGACGTGCCACTGGAAAAATCATCGTATCAATATCATTGACACGCCAGGCCACGTGGACTTTACGGTCGAAGTAGAACGCTCGCTTCGCGTCCT